>CAZJOB010000135.1:0-8857 GCA_964547435.1 uncultured Desulfatiglans sp.
GACGATATCATTATTCCTGCCTTGATGAATCGGGGTCTGAGTCTGGAAAGCGCCAGAAATTACTGTCTGATCGGATGCGTTGAGCCACAGGGCTGCGGGGATGAATGGGCCAGCCCGGGAGGCACCGGAACAGAGTCATTTTTCAATCTGGCAAACGCCCTTCTTCTGGGCATCAACAACGGCTGCAACACTATGCCGGATCGCAATGGCAAACAGGGGGGACAGACCGGTCTTCCTACCGGATATCTTTATGAAATGAAAACATTTGAACAGGTGCTTGATGCGGTCAAACAACAGATTGAGTACTTTGCCGGATGGCACATCAGCCTGATCAATTCATTCGAATATGTGGCATCCGAACATATGCCCCTGCCGCTTGCATCCGCCACAATCGACGGCTGTATGGAATCCGGCAGGGATGTCCTGAAAGGCGGCGCCAGATACAACTCAACAGGCAACGCGGGAATCGGAATCGGCAATATCACAGACAGCCTCGCGGCTATCAGGTATCTTGTCTATGACAAAAAGATCCTCTCCGCCGAAGAACTGTATGACACACTTATGAACAACTGGGAAGGCAGGGAGGATCTGCGCCAGTTTGTTCTTAATGAAGTTCCCCACTTTGGAAACGGCGACCCCTACGCAGATCAATATGCCACCTGGGCATCGGATATATATGGAAACGCCATCAACTCCAGCACCGGGCCAAGGGGCAGGTTCTCGGCAGGCCTCTATCCCGTGACCGCGCATATCCTCTTCGGCATGATGACTGCTGCTACGCCGGATGGAAGGAAGAGGGGCGAGCCCCTTGCCGACGGCATTTCACCCATTCAGCAGATGGATAAAAACGGGCCAACCGCCTCAATCAGATCGGTTTCTGCCATCAATCAGGAAAATTTTCCAAACGGGACATTGCTTAACATGAGGTTTCATCCTACCGCACTGAGAAACGAGACAGGCAGGGCCAAACTTATCGCACTCATAAAGACATACTTCAGCCTGGGTGGTATGGAGATGCAGTTTAATATCGTAAGCGCGGACGTATTGCGCAGTGCCCAGGAAAGGCCTGATGATTACAGGGACCTGGTTGTGAGAATAGCAGGTTTCAGCGCCTATTTTGTTGAACTGTACAGGGCCAGCCAGGATGACATCATCAGGCGGACCGAACACACCATGTGACGATGCCTAACATGAATAAACATCTTACCGGCAGAATATATGATATTCAGGGTTTCTCCGTGCAGGATGGGCCGGGCATACGCACAACAGTATTCCTGAAAGGATGTCCTTTACGATGTCCCTGGTGCCACAGCCCTGAATCCCAGGAGTACGTGTCTCAACTGAACTGGATAGCAATGAGATGCACAGGCATCGCTGACTGCGGCAAATGTCTGAATGCATGCCCTCAAAACGCCATATCGCCCGGAAAAATCACAAGACAACCTGTAACAGACAAAGAAATTCAACTGGTTCACATCAACAGATCTCTATGCGACAACTGCGGTGAATGCGCAAAGGTCTGCCTTCCAAAGGCCCTTGAAATATGCGGAAAAGACTACACTGCAGAAGAGGTCATTCAGCGTGTTATAAAGGACAGACCCTTTTATGAACAATCGGGCGGGGGCGTCACCATATCGGGAGGGGAGCCTCTCACACAGCCCGAATTCACATTTCAGTTTTTGAAGATGCTGAAGGAGGAAGGCATACACACGGCCCTGGACACAACCGGTTTTGCCGATTTCAGAGTGATCGAAACAATACTGCCTTTTACTGATCTTTTTTTGTATGACCTGAAACATATGGACAATAAGCAGCATAAACGTGTAATCGGCGTGCCGAATAAACGAATTCTTGAAAATGTGGAAAAACTCGCGAAAGCTGGGGGAAAGATACAGATACGCATTCCTGTTATTCCCAATTTCAACGATTCAGTAGAAAACATCACCAAGACAGGCGAATTTTGCAGGTCACTGGGAACTGCTGTTGCTATGATACAATTGCTGCCATATCACAACATGGGTGTTATTAAATATGAAAGGATATATGACGAAAAAAAGGTGCTTGAGGCCTCCCTGCCCACTGATAAAAAGATACAGTCCCTGAAAAATATACTCGAAGATATGGGGCTTCCTGTTACTGTTCACTAAAAAAATACCTCCTTAAGATAATGTATCAAAAGGAGGTATTCAGATTAAAAAGAATAACCTGATTTACGCGCGTTTAAGAAGCACCTCTCCCAGAACCACATCTGTTAAGGTCTTGACCTCTATCTCCTGTGATTTATAGCCTTCCGCAGCGATGATAACTTTAAAGGCCTTATTTGAATTGAGCCCGTCAAACTCAAAATCACCCATAAAGTCGGTTACGCAGGTTTGTTCACTCTCATCACACTTGAGAACAACCTTAATTCCCTGTGCGCATGCTTTCTGCTTTTCAAGAACAACCTCACCTGCGATAAACCTCTTAGGCAGGTTACGGTAAAGCACACTGGGTTTCAGGCTGTATTCAGGATTCATCTCCTCCGTGCCCTTTGCCTTTGCCAGTTTTGAAACCTTACTGTTCGGATCATCCAGGTCTCCGAACAAAAGCGCTCCTACCGGACATGCCTCAACGCACCTGGGTTCCTTTGCACCCTTTTCCAGAAGATGGACACAGAAGGTGCATTTCTGAGGAAGATTCTTCTCCTCATTCCATGAAATAACCCTGTTGGGACAATAGGTAACTATCTCTCTTTTTCCCAAGGCCTTTTCAGGATCAATCACCACTATACCATCCGGTCTTCGGTAGACCTCACTATTTACCGCCTTATTGACACATGGCGCGTCTGCACACTGAAGGCACGGCAAGGGTATATAATCGACCTTGACAGTGGGGCATTTGCCCCTCTCCTTCTCTGTTACGCTTATAAAAGGTTTACCATCATTCGACTGAGCCACAGAATATGGGAGAAAATCATTTCCCACATATTCATCCTTGCAGGCTAAATAACAACTGTAGCAGCCGTTGCACTTGTCTATATCTATAACCATTCCATATCTGGCCATTGTTTAACCCTCCCACTTTTCTATTTCTATAAGACATGAATTGGGTGTCATGCCCGGCGCGTTTTGTGACATCATTGTCGATGACGTAAGTATATTGACACATCCTCCCCTGTCTATTGACCCTGCCTTGCCAGGTTGCAGGGGATCATAACTTGCCGCTGATCCGTAGCTGTGAACAGTTCCGGGCGGCACCCTCTCTGACAGGACCGCGATACACAGAACAGCGCCGCGATCATTGTAAAGTTTTACTATATCATTGCTGTTGATATTGCGTTTTGCCGCATCAACAGGGTTGATCCTTACCGGCCACCATGCGTAGTTATCTTTTTTTATGCGGTGGGTCGGTATCTCATTCAGCCAGTCCGTATGTTTGTCATACTGGGTGTGGAATGTAAACCTCGGATGAGGGCTTATTATCATCAGCGGATATTTCTCCCTTATCTTGCTCTTGTGACCTTCCCATGACTCTATATAGTGCGGCATCGCAGGTCTTTCATTGTCATCCGGTGTGTTCTTCATGAGACTCTGGGATACAAATTCTATCTTTCCGCTGTAAGTGCTCAATTCATTCGCATTCTCTTTTCCCCTCTTCGGGTTCATGGAATCGGGTGTATCGCAGGGACGGCCTTCGGCAAACCAGCGCAAAGCGGGTGTGGATTTATAATCATCCCCTGGGCTTATAACTATATAGCCCTTTTTATCAAACTCTTCCCAGCTCATAATCTTGGGAAGATCCGATATCTCATAATAGGCCTTGGCCCAGTCTATATCGGTTCTTCCGCCGTCTGTATAAAGATCTCTCATTCCGAGTTTTTCGGAAAGAAGCGTAAGAATCTCATAGTCCGGTTTTGATTCCCATAGCGGCTCGATAGCCTTCTGCTGGCGAACTATAATTCTGAAGTTGCATCCATTGTTGCCGTGGTTGCTGTAGCCGCCTGCTGCGCCCCATTCTCCCCAGTCATCCCTTTCAAGGCTGGTACAGGCTGGCAGGATAATATCGGCAAAATTGGTTTCACTGCAATACCAGCAGTCCTGATTTACCACAAACTCCAGCTTGGGGCTCTGGTACATTCGAACCCATTTGTTCGTGTCAGACATTGTGCCCATAAAACTTCCGCCATAGCGGTAGAACAGCTTAATTTCAGAGCATCCTTCGGCAGGATATGTGAACTGCTCAAACTGCTGTTCCAGGGACTGTCCGCAGAATCCCGCCCCCATCCAGTGGTCGTGAGAATTCAGGATGGCATCAGGAAGCGTCAGCCTGTAAAGCTTCTGTTTTGTCGGATTGTTGATCTTTGTTCTGGCTGCCCGTGTAATAGACATTCTGGTATCAAGGTCAGCGTATCCCGGAACATAATAGGATGTATCAGCCGGGGCGCCCATTGCCGTGCCCCATATGGTCCTTCCTGGCTTGCCTAATCCCTGCATGGCCTGAAGAAGCACCATCAGCCTGGCCCATTCGGTTCCATAGGCTGTTCTGCATGCTCCTCCCTCACCGCCCCTTGTTCCCGCGGCCAGAACGGTCTTTTTGGCTGCCCATTCCCTTGCAAGAGATCTGATCCTTCTGGCCGGAATCCCGGATTCCTCAGCAGCCCATTCAGGAGTCTTGGCCTGGCCGTCTTCTTTTCCAAGCACATATTTTTTAAACTCTTTAAAACCCACGGTCCTTTTTTCTACATAGTCTTTGTCATAGGTTCCATCTTCGATCCAGGTAAAGGCTATTGCCAGTGCAAGGGCCGCGCCTGAATCAGGATTGAGCGGAAACCATGTTCCGTCCATGTGAGCGGCTGTATAGTTGTAGTAAGGATCGAGAAACACTGTCTTGACCCCCTTTTCCTTGAGCCACTGTCTCCATATCACGGAATCCTGACCACAGTAGATTGCCCTGGTTGTATCAGGGTCATTGGACCAGAATACTATCATCTCCGCGTTCTTCAGCGAGTCTTCAAGAAGATCGTACTGTTCCGGCATCCCCAAGCGCCAGAAGAATCCATAGGTGTGTGTGGCGCCCCAGTGCCATCCTTCCCAACTGTCAGGGTTATCAAGCACCGGAGTGTACTCAAGCATATTCATAAACCTGGGGAATGGCCCCATTTTGTATCCTACTATACCCCAGTTATGATGCGAAGAGGTAAGGCCGGTAAGAGCCGACCCGCCGTAGGTCTCCTTAACCCTTTTTATCTCCATGGCGGTAATATCAAGGGCTTCGTCCCAGCTTATTCGTTCATAACCCGAAATGCCCCTCTTCTCAGGATTGCGCTTGCCATTGGGATCAAAATCCACCCTTTTCATGGGGTATTTGATACGATCCTGTGAATAAAGCCTTGTCCTCTCGGCATGAACAAACGGCGCAAGATTGGCCTTCAACGGTGGAGTATATTTCCTGCCTCCGGCTTCTATGGTCCATGGCCTGAAATCCGATTCCTTCATAACCAGCGGTTGTACCCTCATAACCTTGCCGTCTTTTACGGTCACGGTTATCGGTCCCTCGTTGGTGCAACTTGTGTATACTTTTTCCATTATTATATCCTTTCGAAAGTCAATATATCCTTGCATAAATCCCTAATTATATCTCTTTTGTCAATAGTAAATTCCCAAAAATCGGCAAAAAATGATTGATCAATAATATTCGGATTCCTTTTTAATAATGAGACAGGACCTCACGACATACCAAATCGACACATTGGACAAACATTATTTTGTCTTGACATACAAATTTAACCTATCTATATTTTAGCGCTTTTAAAAAATAATGTTCATAATTTAAATATTCTGGAGGTTAACAGTGGCAAAAAATAAATATGAAATGCTTTTTTCACCCTACCATATAGGAAAGGTTCAATTAAAAAACAGGTTCGTTAAGACAGCAGCACAGACATACTTCTTTGATTCCGGAGAAAAGCGAGTAGGCGATATAGCCAAGGCATTCTACGGAGCTGTGGCAAAGGGCGGTGTCGGTCTTATTATTACGGAAACCCCGGCAATGGAATGGCCGCTTCTTGAAGACGGCGATCGCAGGTTCAGGGTTGATAATGATAAATATATTCCGCAAATCAAAGAGTTAACTGATCTTGTTCACAGTTATGACTGTAAAATATTCACTCAGTTCTACCATCGCGGCCCCTGGGGAAAGGAATACCAGTTTATCGCAGAGCGTATCGCCGCCTCACCGGTTGTATTTGAATCGCCCTATGATGTTCATGAAGCAACCCCGCCAAAGTCCCTGACTGTTGAGGAGATAGCATGGTGGGTTGATCATTTCGCAAGCTGCGCGGTGCGCGTTCAGAAGGCCGGTTATGACGGGCTTGAAATAAACGCGGGCGCAGACCACCTTTTTCACTCTTTTATTTCCAGGTACTGGAACAGACGCGATGACCAATACGGCCCCCAGTCAATGGAAAACAGAATGAGATTCGTCTTAGAGGTTATCAGGGAGATCAAAAAACGTTGCGGTGAAGACTGGCCTGTACAGGTGCTTATGAACGCCTATGAATTCGGCGCCGGCGAACTTGGAATAACCGCCAAAGAAGGCATCGAAATCGCCAAGATGTATGAAGCGGCAGGCGTTGATTCGCTTCAGGTTAGAAACCACCTTCACGGACATCATCAGGGGTCTTACCTGCACTGTCTGCTCTGGTATCCTGAATTGTGCATTCCCGAGGAGGAGTTGTGTGAAGAGATGGACTGGAGCAAACATGGCGATCTGATTAATGTACCATCTGCTGCCAGGGTCAAAAGACAGGTTACCAAACCGACTATCATGGTACCAAGCGGATTCACCGCTGATTACGCGGAGATGGTCCTTCAAAGGGGCGACGCTGATATTATCGGATTTAACAGGCGCCTGTTTGTTGATCCCAATTATCCTACCAAGATCAGAGAAGGCCGCCCCGAAGATATACAGCCATGCACCCATTGCTGTAACTGCGCGAAATTATATAATGAAGTCAGACAGTGCCGTATAAACTCGGCCTTTGGAACTACCAAATACGAAGTCGACAAGGCCGACAAGAAGAAAAAGGTGATAGTTGTCGGAGCTGGTCCCGCAGGAATGCAGACAGCCAGGGTTGCCGCCATGAGAGGTCACGATGTATCCATATATGAAATGGGACATTATCTGGGCGGAAACATGCGGATGGCAGCGACTATCAAGGGCACCACTCTTGAAGATGTTCCTCAGATTCTAAAGTTCTTCAAGACACAGCTCAAAAAACTCGGAGTCAAGGTCCAATTTGGTAAAGAGGTTACTCCCGAGGTTATTATGCAGGAGAAGCCGGATACAGTGGTCGTGGCTGTCGGAGCCGTGCCTTCATATCCTGATGTCCCTGGCCTTGACAGCCCTAATGTTATTAAATCAACTGTTCTATATAACATGCTGCAGCTTGCTCTCAGATTCGCCAGTCCCCAATTTCTCCATACTTTCAGCAAATTCAGAATCCCCGCCGGATGGAACCCCCTTAAGACTATCGGCAAGAGGGTTGTTATAATAGGCGGCCAGATTCATGGATGCCAGCTTGGCGAATTTATGGCCAAGAGGGGCCGCAAGGTGACTATTGTTGAACCCAATGAAGAGATAGTCGGAAGGCTTCTTACCCCTGAATATAAAAACCGCCTGTTCCAGTGGTTCAAGAAAAAAGGCGTTATAATTTACGGGGGCGCCAAACTTGTTGGTATAAACAAGGAAGGGCTTAAGATAATAACCAAAGAAGGCGAGGAAAAGATGCTTCCTGCTGACAGCATTCTTCCCGTGGGTTTCGAATCAAATACCGAACTGTATGAATCACTCAAAGGCAAGGTTCCTGAGCTTTATATTATAGGCGACTGCGATGATCCCGCGATCATACCAGAGGCAACCGGCGCAGGCTGGAGAACCGGTAATAAGATATAGTTCAGTAATCGGATTATTAATTCTATATGTTTTTCTTATCCCCGCGGCAATGCCGCGGGGATTTTAATTTCTACCTGACAAAAGGGGCGCTATGTCAAATCTCATTCTATGGATCAAAGGAACCAGGCCCCAGTTTCTTACCCTTTCGGTCGTTCTCGCGTTCCTTGGAACCTCTGTCGCGTGGTATCACGGCCCCGTGAATATCTGGCACGCCCTGCTTGCAGGATTCGGCCTCATGCTTACGCACGGGAGCGTGAACGCCCTGAACGACTGGTTCGACTACCGAAGCGGGATCGATCTTGAAACAAAGAGAACACCCTTCAGCGGCGGAAGCGGGCTTTTACCCGAGGGCAAACTGCCACAGACACAGGCATTGTGGATCGGTGTAATCACGTCGCTTATAGCCCTTGCGATAGGCATCTATTTTATTATTCTCAAAGGATGGCTTCTTATACCGCTCCTCATAATAGCGGCGCTCTGCCTGGTCCTGTACACGCCTGTAATTCTGAAGACGCCATGGCCCGAATGGTCTCCCGGCCTTGGCCTGGGCATACTTCCCATACTGGGATTCTATTTTGTGCAGGCGGGAAGATATGACTGGATGGCGCTTATAGCCTCGGTCCCAAGTGGAATAATGGTGCACAATCTCCTGCTGCTCAACGAATTCCCCGACATGGAGGCCGACAGAAAGGGCGGCAGAAAGACTACTCCTGTGTATTTCGGACCTGAATCGGCAGGCAGGCTGTTCAGGGCGGCGACAATACTGGTTTATTTATGGATCACCGGATGCGTTGCAGCCACGCTTATTACAGGAACAAAAATAATGCCGGCATACTGCCTGATCGCTTTTTTAAGCCTTCCATTTGCAATTAAGGCCATGAAGGGATCAAAGGCGTATAAAGATATGGACAGACTTGTACAGGCC
>CAZJOB010000136.1:0-8819 GCA_964547435.1 uncultured Desulfatiglans sp.
CATGTGGACAGATTGGGCCCGGTTATTACGCTGGAGCCTTATCCCGCGGACATAAAAATAAAAGACTATATCAAAGGATATCTCTATGATGAATCAGGCAGAATCTTCCTGAGTGTGAATGGCGAGACTATTCCCCTTGAGGAAGGAGAAGAGGTTGCCTTTAATGTGCCGGTCGATCCGGAGGATGGGAAAATTCGCCTTACTGCAAGGGACCGAATCGGAAATGAGACCTGTGCGGAAATAGATATAGGGAATCTGACCTCCCGCAGGCAATTGCCCAAGCTGGCATCCCTTGATTTTCCTCAAATAGTATCTGACGCCGGTCTTAACCTTGCATCTCTTCTGGGCAAAAAGGATGAAGAGGCGCCGGTAATAAAACTTCCCGGATGGACTGATACACAGACCGTGTTTATCGAAAGGATTTACCTGGAGGGCGAGGTAAGGGACGAAAACGAAATAGAAGAACTTTCAGTAAACGGAACATCCGTGCTACGCAGAAAAGGCCCCATGATATTCTTTAATCACCTTGTCAATCTTGAGAAGGGGAAAAATGTCATACAGGTCACGGCAAGGGACGAAAAGGGAAACATAGCGAAAAAGGAGATATCCATTATAAGGGAGGTGCCAAAGGTCTTTCAGCATGATTCGCGCCTGAGCCTTGCCCTTTTTCCCTTTGAAACCAAAGGTCCCGCAAGCGGAATGACCGGAAGATATGGAGACCTGTTTTTTGTGAAGCTCATGGATCAGAACAGGTTCAGAATACTTGAGCGTGAAAGACTGGATATTATACTTCAGGAACAGAAATTGAGCAGCACTGATATTGTAGACAGGAATACTGCCCTTAAGATTGGCAGGCTTATGGCTGCCCAGACCAGCCTTGTCGGCGCTGTTATTGAAACAGAAATAGGAATTGAGATTGTAGCCAGGCTTATTGACAATGAGACATCGGAGGTGCTTGCCGAAGAGGATGTCTATGATGAGGCAAAGGACAGAAGCGCCCTGTCCGCCATGGCCGAAGGGCTGGCTATAAAGTTTCACAGGGATTTTCCACTCATGGAAGGAATAATCCTTCAGAAAAAGGGAGACGCCTTATTTACAGATCTGGGCAGGGAAAAAATCAGGCCCAACATGAGACTGATCATCTACCGCGAAGGAGAACCAATTCGGCATCCTGTAACCAATAAGCTGATGGGATGTGACACAGAGATTATCGGTTATGGCCGTGTATCCCAGGTAATGGATGAAATGTCCAGGGTTGAACTGACAAAAGATCTCAAACCGGCTGAGGTCAAAGAGACAGACAGGGTTATGCCTCAATGAAATACAGTGCTGACAGTGAACTGGTTGCCGGGTGTGTCAGACAGGACAGGACTGCCCTGGAACAACTGGTGATGAAATTTTCCGATCCTGTCTACCGTTCAATTCAGTACACGTGCAAAGCAAGAAATATCCCATATTCCATTCAGGACCTGGAAGATATGCATAACAGCGTGTTTTTAAGCCTGTTTGAAAACAGGTGTAAAAAACTGTCCCAGTTTAAGGGAAAAAACGGATGCAGTCTTCATACATGGATAAGGCTTATAACTGTCCGCGCGGTGATTGATCATCTCCGCAAACAGGGAAAAGATGCGGTAAGTCACCGGCATGAAGGGATAGAGACAGAGCTCCTGAATAATATAAGGGGAGATAGTCCGGATGTTCTTGAAGAGATAGACAAAAAGGAGAGTATCGCTTTAATACAAAAAGGAATGAGGCAATTGCCGCCAAGGGAAACCCTGTTTTTGAAACTCTTTTTTCAGGACAACCTGACTATTTATGAAATCGCACAAATTATGAACATTACAGAAGAGAATGCCTATTCCATAAAGCACAGGGCGATAAAGAGGTTGAGGGAGGCGGTTTGGAGGGAAGTGGAGTGACTAAAGTTAAAATAAAGTGACTAAAGTGACTAAAGTGACTAAAGTGAGCTAAAGTGTCTAAAGTTAAAAAACAAAAAAGAAAAACAGCCAAGCGCCGAAGGCGCGTTCCATAACTTTAGCTCACTTTAGGTCACTTGAAACTTTAGTTCACTGTAGTTTAGCTCACTTTAGTTCACTTGAAACTTTAGTCAATTTTATGCAGTGACTAAAGTGAACTAAAGTTAAAAAACAATGATAAGGCAAAGGCCAGAAGGAAAAAGGCACAAAATGCAAAATAAAGACTTTGCTAAAGAACTTGAGAAGCGGACATTAGAATTTGCAGTAAAAGTTATACGATTATCCAGCCGATTACCCAATACTCCTGAAGCACGGGTGGTTAAAAACCAAATCACTAAAGCAGGTACTTCTATAGGGGCAAATTACAGAGAGGCAAACAGGGCTCGAAGCAAAGCGGATTTTAAAAGCAGGATAAAGATATGTGAAAGTGAAACCAGTGAGACTCAATACTGGCTTGAGGTAATCAAAGAAGCGGAATTACTCAGTAGTGAAGAGACTCAAGAATTAAATAGAGAGAGTGGCGAATTACTGGGGATTTTCGGGTCGATAGGGAAGAGTTTGAATAAAAGTGAACTAAAGTGAGCTAGAGTGACTAAAGTGACTAAAGTTAAATAAAGTGACTAAAGTGAACTAGAGTGACTAAAGTGACTAAAGTGAGCTAAAGTGACTAAAGTTAAAATAAAGTGTCTAAAGTGAGCTAAAGTGACTAAAGTTAAAAAACAAAAAAAGAAAAACAATTAAGCGCCGAAGGCGCGTTCCACAACTTTAGCTCACTATAGTTCACTCGAAACTTTAGTTCACTGTATTTTAGCTCACTTTAGTTCACTCGAAACTTTAGTTCACTGTATTTTAGCTCACTTTAGTTCACTTTTAACTTTAGTCACTTCATGGGTATTTTTTTGCAAGAAAACGACGTTTACTGCGTCTATTAATTTATACGGCCTTGACTTCCGGCCTGCCAAACCCTCCCGGGCCAGTGTGGCCGGAAGTTAAGGTGCTTAAAAATTAATTTAATGAGGTCTGCCATGAAAAATATATGTCCCGATGAACAACAACTGGGTGACTACATTGAAGGGCTTCTTGATGAGAACGGGACAAGACTTATCGAGGCGCATCTGTCCGACTGTGATGTTTGCCGGCAGGAACTTTTAATCGGGAACGGCCTTGTAAGGGGCGGAGGTCAGGGGCTTTCACCAGCGCCCGAGAGAGTAACAAAATCCGCGCTTGGTCTTATAAATGAAATAATTCCTGACAAACAGGCATCTCTGTCAGTTAAGATAAAGCGATCCCTGAATAATATCTATTCGAAAATTGTTGACTATATGGGCCCTATACCGTGGTTTAGATGGGGGTTTGCGCCTGTCCGGGGAAAAACTCAGGTTATTACTGAAGATCTCATTCATGTGAGGAAAGAGTTTAAGGGCGTCAGCGCTGAAATAGATATTGAAAAGATAGAAAAAAACAACACTACCATCCGGGTCAGACTTTTCAAAGACAAGGAAGGCAACAACGGAATACGAATAACCCTTCAAAAAAATGACAGGGAGGTATCATCAATACTTACCGACAGCAGAGGCTATGCGCTTTTTGACAGAATAACTTATGGACATTACAGCCTTATTTTCATAAAAGATGGAATGATTCTCGGAGAATATCTCTTTGAAACCAGGGAGTATAATAATGGAAGAAGATAAAACCAAAAACGCGGACTCGGAATCTAAAAACATAGAAGATGTCCTTAGAGAGCGCGGGCGAATCGATGAAATGATACAAAAGAAATTCCGGAAAAGGATGGCCATCCTGTTCAGCGATATATGCGGTTTCACCCATTTCACGGAAGAAAAAGGAGATATAGCCAGCCGCGCATGGGTGCAGCAGCACCATGATATTGTTCTGCCTATTATTAAGAGTCACGGGGGTAGGGTTATAACCATAATGGGAGATGGCGTACTCTCCTCCTTTCCGGACAGCCTGTCTGCCGTGCAGGGATCAATATCCATACAAAAGGCACTGGCCCGATATAACAAAGAAAAAGATCCTGACAATGAGATACATGTATCAATGGGAATAAACAGCGGCGAGGTTCTTCTGGATGGCGATAATGTGGCCGGGGATGTAGTGAATGTCGCATCCCGTATCGAAACAAAGGCAGAGAAGGACCAGATTCTTATCTCAAAAAGCGCCTACAATGACGTGGAAGGCAGTGAAGATCTCCTTTGCAGGGCACACGGATCGGTTACTGTTAAAGGCAAGTCAAAGCCATTGGAACTGTATCGGGTTATATGGCAGGACGAAGACATCGTCCTGAACATAGCGCCGCAGGTAAGGGCATTCACGGCAGTAGAACCGGAAATAAAAGCGCCCTTAAAAACACTCCAGGTGGATATTACCCGCGAGGAGGACCGGCTTAAGATCAGTGTTTCAGAACAGAACGCCGGTGAAGTGAGCACTGTAAGACATTACGAAGAACTTCCCGTGTCCATGGAACTGATTGGAAAAAGGTGCAATGAAATAATAAAAACGCTGAATAACGCCAACCGGGGGGGCAGGCTTTCTAAGGACATTCTACTAAAACTCAGGGAGGTGGGCCAGGTCTTTCGTGATGAACTGTTTACCATTACAGTCAAAAACAAGATAATGGATGCGAAGGCCGAACATCTGATTCTTAACCTGGATGACCAGCTTGTTCATGTTCCCTGGGAACTTCTGCATGATGGAAAGCAGTTTCTTTGTCAAAGGTTCAATATGGGCCGGCTTGTGAGAACGAGACAGGCGTTTCTCAGCTACAAATCCCGGGCTCTCGCGCGGCCCCTTAAGATGCTGCTTTTAGCGGATCCCGGAGGAGACCTCAAGGGGGCCTACGAAGAGGGTAAGCAGATTCGTGACTTTATGGACAGGGACAAGTCGATTATAAACGCCACATTAAGATCAGAAGGAATAGGGAACGACTTCATTAAAGAAAAGATCCGCAATTTTGATATAGTCCATTTCGCGGGACACGCGGAATTTAACGCTGATAATCCCGGAGAAGGGGGCTGGAGATTAACAGACGGAATACTAAAGGCAAAGGATATATCAAAGATGGCCGGAACAGGGGCAATGCCGGCCCTGATATTTTCAAACGCCTGCCAGTCAGCCCGCACGGAAGAATGGAGAATTAAAGAAAATTTTCAGGATGAGATATTCGGTCTGGCAAACGCCTTTATACTCGCAGGGGTTAAACACTACATGGGCACCTTCTGGGAGATACTGGATGAACCAAGCCGGTTGTTCGCGATGGAGTTTTATAAAAATCTCCTCTCCGGCATGACCATCGGCAGCGCGACAAGGCAATCCCGTCTGGAATTAATTGATAAATACGGTGAAGAAACCATCGTATGGGCAAGTTACCTTCTATATGGTGACCCCACGTTCAATTATATGGACCAGCTCCGGGAAATGAATCATGAAGAAAAGAAACCGGAAAGGTTAATCGCGCCTGAAAAAGCCTCCCTTGAGGTAAGGGCAGGAGAAGAAAAGCTTGATTTTGGTAAAGGGGCAGATGAAAAGTCCGGAAAAGGATGGTATTGGGTCCTGGGATGCATCATTGTCATGGCAATGCTTTTAACAGGCTATTTCTCCTTTTTTTCAAAAGGCACATCGGATATTGAACAATCGTTACTCTCCTCTTATCACACCGGGGACTACTTAAAGGCAAGGGAAACAGGATCGCTCCTCATGGAGAAAAATCCCGATCTTCGGTTAAGCTATGTTATCCTCGGAAATATCCATCTTATGGAAGGGGATCTGAGAACAGCGGAATCATTCTATCAGAAGGGAATTTCAGCCGCCAAAGGAACAAATGACCAAAAGGCCGAGGCGCTTATGGGGCTTGGCCGAATCGCCTCAATAGAGGGAAATAGCAACGAGGCAATGGAATATTACAGGAAGTCCGCTGAGCTGGCGCCGGGCATGGGACGTGCCTATGCATCTCAGGCCATGCTGCTGGACAGGCTCGGCGAGTATGAGCAGGCCCTGGATATGTTCAACAGGGCGGAGGAGGCATCCCTGATTGACCCGGGTTATACTGTCGTGGCAAGGGAGACAGGGAAAAAGGCGGCGCTTAAAAATGACAGGGAAAAACAGGAACAGATAGACGCCCTTGTAAAGGACCTGCTGGAGAACATGAAAGAACCAAAAACCCTGGTTCCTGAAGACGGCTGGACATCCATGCCACTGACCATGTGGATAATGGAACCCGAGACCATCGGATACAGCCTTCAGGAAGGAAAAGAGCAGATAATAGGCTCATGCGTGCTGGACAATCTTATTAATAACAGCCGCGTGAGTATTGTGGAACGCGGCATTCTGGATAAGCTGCTGGAGGAACTGAAGCTGGGAACTTCAAGGCTGGCGGACCAGTCCACTGCCCTGTCCCTTGGAAGAATAATGGCCGCGAGGATGATTCTTACAGGCAAAGTGCACTATTCTGGTGAAGTAACACAGATTACATTTCGTCTTATAGAGACAGAGACAGGCCAGGTAAAGGCAGCGATCAACGAGGAATTTAACAGTGATATGCCCGCGTCTGAAATTGCTGAAAAGCTGACTGATATTCTGGCAGAAAAAATTCATGCACTGTATCCCCTGAGAGGCATTGTATCAGGCATGAATGATAAATTGATTGCCATAAATATAGGCCAAAACCACGGAGTCCGGCAGGGTCAGAGGTTTCGAGTAAAGGACACGGACCTGGTTCTTGAAATAGATAAAGTACAGCCTGAAACCTGCTCCGCAAAGCAGATCGAAGGGACTGTCCCCATAAATGAGGGGTTGCTGGTGGAGGAGGAGGAGGGAAGAAGTGACTAAAGTGACTAAAGTGAGCTAAAGTTTCGAGTGACTAAAGTTAAATAGAGTGAGCTAGAGTGACTAAAGTGAGCTAAAGTGACTAAAGTGACTAAAGTTCGGAGTTGAAAAGCAGTTTTAAAGAAGCCAAGCGCCGAAGGCGCGTTCCACAACTTTAGTTCACTTTTTGTTTTCACTATAATTCACTCGAAACTTTAGTCACTTTAGATGGAAAAAGCCTTCTGTATAGTAGCCAGGGGCAGGAATAATTCTAGCGGATCGTCTTTTAGTGGAATAAAGCCGAATTGTTCATAGAATTCGGCTGCATTTTTATCTTTGGCATCAACGAAGAAACCTATTATTCCCAGGTGTTCCGAAACATCAAGTATCCTTTTCATGGCATTCAGCATCATATATGTTCCAAGTCCCCTGTTTTGTTTGTGCCCTGCTACTGCCAACCGTGCGAGTTTCGCTGCAGGGGCTCTTGGTGGATATTTTTTAGCATATTTATCGGGAAGGCTTTCAACAAATATTTCACAGAAAGTGAGAGTAAAAAATCCTGAAATTTGATCCGGTTCTGCGTCATCTACCAGCACAAAGGTGCGGGAAATGCCCTTTTTAATATGCTGATATGCCGTGGTGCATAGATACCTGTTTAAGTCGTTATTACCGCAATCAAAATCCTCCCTGTTGTGATTACGTGATAGGATTTCTATTTTAAAGGCCATTGTCTGCTTCTTTATATAACTTAACCGCTTTTATCAACTTTAAGCTGGGTTCGGGCGGTCTATCCAGTGCCTTAAAAAATTCAGCAGCGGAACGTCCGGTTAATCTGATAAGTTTTTCTTTTTCTAATATATCCCTGGCCTTTTCATATGCTGATTGAACAATAAATTGGTTCAGCGTCGACCCTGTTAAATCGGCTGCCTGGGTTATAGTCTCATAGATTTCAGGATTAACCCTTGCTGAAACCCGTTGATTATTTAATGTGCTCATCAGAATTACCTCCGTTTGTCATGTCCTTTTGTTCCTGAAAAATAACATGGTGGCGCCAAAATGGCAACGCAAAATAGTGAAAAGATAATAAAAAAATGTGGATCATAGGTAAGAAGGAGTGAAAAAGTGAGCTAAAGTGAGCTAAAGTTTCGAGTGACTAAAGTTAAAAAACAAAAAAGACAAACAGCCAAGCGCTGAAGGCGCGTTCCATAACTTTAGCTCACTTTAGCTCACTCGAAACTTTAGACACTTTTATGCAGTGCGCTAAAGTGACTAGAGTTGAAAAACCCTTATAAAGAAGCCAAGCGCTGAAGGCGCGTTCCATAACTTTAGCTCACTTTAGTTCACTTGAAACTTTAGTCACTTTTTGTTCACTATACTTCACTCGTAACTTTAGGCATTGTCTTTATCTGCTATTTTGTTATAAAAAGGAGCACTGTGAACAGGCGGTTATTCTCTGTTGAGTTGATCCTTATTATCCCGGCCCAAATATAAAAACCTGACTGTCTGATTTTCACACCAGGTGTTTTTTCATATGTTTTATCTTTTTGTGTAAGATTTTGCTTAAATTTGAGTCTATTATTGTATCACGATCAAACAGGATGTTTTAAACATGACCATCGACCATCGAAATCTGATTGCCTTTAAGCGGGCTTTAATTTTCTGCCTTCTTTTACTATACCTGACGCCATCCCACGCCTTCTCAGAAGAAAAATATGTCTTCGAACGCATGTGGCCGACCCTTCAGCAGCCGTGGTACTTTCATAATCCTTATGATGTGGCAGTTGATAATAATGGCTATATCTATATAGCAGATGGAAAGAACCATCGGATCGTAAAAATGACTATGGATGGACAAATTATTTTATTCTGGGATACTTCCGGCCTGGAACCGGTCAGTATTGTCGTTGATAACAACGGATTTGTATATGTAGCGTTTGGGTCCAAGATAACAAAGTATGATGCCAATGGAAAATATATTTCGGAATGGGGAAGTTATGGAACAGGTGATGGGCAGTTCGG
>CAZJOB010000137.1:0-8816 GCA_964547435.1 uncultured Desulfatiglans sp.
GGTCATAAAATAGAGACCCTTCGCTTCGCTCAGGGTGACAGGCATCGGGCACGGCCGTAGATAACTCGCTTGGCATATTTCTCAATTAAAACAGGGAATTCACCTTTGATAAATTTAGATTGATCCCCTTAACTATTCACCTTTATCATTCTGCTTCCTGTGCTGCCCGGCATACCAGTCTATCTGCCGGCATATGCCTCTTATGATTCTTGCTTCTCTTGCCCTCAGGGAAACCCTTGAGAGAAATCTTCTTATATGCAGCATCCAGTGTTCCGGGTTCTGAGGATTTAAAAATCCTATCTTCAGCAGTACATCCTTCAGATGTTCATACATTCCCTCGAGCTCAAAGCTGTTTGCCATACGAGGCGCATTAAGGTCTGACCGTTTGCTCCCTGCCATAAAGATCTCATAACATATAATCATTACTGCCTGAGCGAGATTCAGGGATGCCATATCCGCTGTCGGTATTGATGTAATGGTATGGCAGTAACGCAGGTGTTCGTTTGAGAGGCCCCTGTCTTCAGGACCGAACATTATTGCCGCCCTGTTTTTTTGAGTTACCGAAACGAGTGTTTCAGCGAGTTCCCCGGGCGTGATTATCGCAGGCCGGCAGGAACCAAGCCGCGCGGTAGTGCCGGCGATATATTGATATTTTCCTATAGCATCCCCCAGATTATCGTATATTTCCATTGCATCTATTATCGTTGAAGAATGGGAGGTAGCCGACTTAAGTATGCGGGCGGTATCCGGATTTTTTGGTTCAACAAGAATAAGACTTCCGATACCCATATTGTTCATGGCCCTTGCCGCTGCGCCGATATTTTCAGGAATCTGAGGTTTGACCAGAACAATGGATATATTTTCCCGTTTCAGACCTTTTGTTTCCTGATTCATTCTTCCTCTTCAGGCCTTGTTCCGGTCAATCGATAGAACGGCGCCCAGTATGCCTTTGACAACCTTCTTACTCCCCTTTTTGTCGCCAGGCTGGTCGTGTACACAAGCGAGTATAAGGTGGGGACAACAACCAGTGTCAGCAGCGTTGAAACAGCCAGTCCGAAGATAACGGCTATGGCCATTGAGCTCCACCACTGGGTGGATTCACTTATCCATGAGATCTCCATGATATGAAAATCATATGACACCCCTGTAACCATGGGAAGCAGGCCCAGTATGGTTGTAATCGCGGTAAGAAGGACAGGCCTTAATCTTGTGCATCCGGCAGAGATAATGGCATCTTTTGTGTTCATGCCTCTTTCCCGAAGTTTATTGGTGTAGTCAATAAGCACTATTGCGTTATTGACAACAACGCCTACAAGAGATATTACGCCTACGCCGGTCATTATTATGTTAAAGGGATAACCCATGAAGGCAAGCCCCAGAAAGACGCCTCCCATGGATAGAATAACCGATGTTATAATTATCAAGACCTGAAGGATTGAATCAAACAGAAGCACAAGTATGATGAATACAAGAAACAGGGCTATCACAAAGGCCTTTGTGAGAAATTCCTCGGACTCCTTCTGCATATCCTCCTCACCGGTAAATTTTATATCGTAACCGGGAGGAAGCTCATATTCCGACAAATAGGCCTCGGCCTTTTTACGTATAACAGAACCGGACACTTCTTCATCGACATTTGCCTTTACTGTCACAACCCTTCGGTCGTCGATCCTGTTTATCTGGCCAAGCCCTCCGGTCACTTCAAACTTTGTCACGGTGCTTAAGGGCACAAGACCTCTGGTCGTGGGAATCAGCAGTTCACGAAGGATATCGGTCTTTTTTCTGTCTTCTTCCGCGAGCTGAATAGTTATATCATAATCATCATTTTCTTCACGAAAGGTTGATATTTTCATGCCATTATAGGCTACTTTCAACACGAACCCTATGGTGTTGGTTGAAAGCCCCAGCATCGCGGCCTTTTGTCTGTCGACAATTACCTGAACAGTAGGAGAACCGGCCACATAATCATCACGAACATCATAGATATGGGGTATCTTTTCAAGGCTGGTTCTGACCTGTTTTGCGATACTTCCAAGAATTTCGGGATTGTCACCTGAAATCTCTATATTAATAGCCCCTCCGGTCGGAGGACCCATCTCCTGTTTTTCTATCGTGAGTTTACCGCCCGCTACGCTGCTGATCCTGTCTCTTATTTCATCTATTGTGATGGATAGAGGTCTGGTTCTCTTCTTCATTTCATATAATTGAACATTGACACGATTGGGTGAGCTCTCAAACAGGGATATGCCCCCCGAAAGAACTGACACTGCCCTTGAATTAATATACTGCACGTCGGGAATGTCTGTAATGCCTTTTACCTTTTCGCCATCCCTGAGAGTATGTTGTTTTTTCTCAGGAAAGGCTTCATAGCATTCTGCAGGGTCTTCAAGAGATGCAAATGCCGCGTCCTGCCCTCTGCATATGGCAAGTTCCAGTTGTTTTGTGATCCTGTCCGAGTAATCCAGGTCAGCCCCTTCGGGCATATCTATGTTTATCATAAAATTATTCGGATCAATATTGGGAAAAAATTCCTGAGGATTTTCCAGACCTACACGAAAAAGCCAGACCATGACCATGCTGATTACTATCAGGAAGGAAAGAATAAGCACAACAGCCCTGTTGTTAATCGCTCCTTTAAGCAATGCCCTGTATGCGCTTAATATCGGGCCTTTTATCGTAATTGGCGATTCACCTGCCTTTTCAACTTCATCCGCGCTGACAAGTTTTTTGACTGCTCTGTGACCCAGGGGCAATTTCATGAGGAAAGAGGCCATCGCCGGATTGATAACAAGGGCGACAAAAAGGGATGACGAAAGGGTGACAATCAATGTCTGTGGAAGATATACCATAAAGTCACCCATTATTCCGGGCCAGAACAGCAATGGGAAAAAAACAGCCAGTGTTGTCAGGGTTGAAGCTGTAACAGGCAGCGCCACTTCGCCTGTCGCCTTTACAGCGGCCTGAATACGCGGAACACCCTGTTCAATATACCGGAAGATGTTTTCAACAACTACAATGGCGTTGTCCACCAGCATGCCAAGTGAAAGAGTCAGCGCGAACAGCACAACCATATTCATGGTTATGCCAAGGGAATGGAGAATAATAAATGAAATGAACATAGAAAAAGGTATGGCAAGTCCAACCAGAATGGCATTTCTTATGCCCATTACAAAAAAGAGAACGATTATGACCAGCAGAAGACCTGTAATAATATTGTTTTCCAGGTCGCTGACCATTATTTTTATCTCCCTCGCCTCGTTCATCAGCTTGGTAATCTCTGTTCCGGCAGGCCATAATTGGGACTGTATTTCAATTATCTCATCCACCTTTTCGACTATATCGATGATATTTTCACCGGAACGTTTCTTGATCTGTATATTAACCGCGGGGTGGCCGTTTAACCTTGAACGCCCTGTTTCATCCTTGAATCCGTCGACAACCTTCGCCGCATCCTTGAGATAAACAGGCCTGCCTTCGTGCGTGCCAACTACAAGACCGTAAATTTCATCAGGCAGGCTGAATTCACCCGGCACCCTCAATTGAAACCTTCCGTCGCCCATTCGAATACTGCCGCCTGAAGTATTGCGGTTTTCATTCGCAATGACCGATTGCAGTTCCAGGATCGAAAGACCGTAATATGCCAGCTTGGAAGGATATGGTTCAACCCGGATCTCCCGTTCAAGACCTCCGGTTATCTCTGCTTCCAGGACACCGGGTATCGCCTCTATTTCATCACTCAGATCTTCGGCAATATCCTTCATTCTTACCAGGCCCACTTTACCGGACAGAGAAAGAACAAGTATGGGCATTTCTGAGATGTTGATCTCACTAACAACCGGATCATCCTCCAGATCAGTCGGCAGTTCTCCTTTGGCCTGATCCACTTTGTCCTTGGTCTTTATAAGCACGTCGTCAATATCCGTTCCCGCAGTGAATTCAATAACAATTGAGCTCATTCCTTCTACACTGGAAGAGGATATATGCTTTACATTTTCAAGGCCCTTGAGTTTTTTCTCAATCGGGATGGTTATGGACTGTTCAATATCTTCCGGAGCAACGCCGGGATAGTTGGTGCTTACAAATACGTATGGTATGGTAACATCGGGAGCCGATTCACGCGGCATCAGATAATATGCCACAATTCCCGCCACGACAATGCATATAACCATTACAATAACAGCGGTCCTTTTTTTGACTGCTGTCTCTGTTATAATGTTCATAAATTAATGATCTCCCTTGGATCTGTTACCTGTCTTATGACATCGATCTTCTGCCCGGTGTCCAGCACCCGGTGGCCTACAATTATTACCCTGTCTCCCGGTTCAAGGCCTGACCGAATCTGAATCTCCCACTCCACAAGCATTCCTGTTTCTACGTTTCTTTTCACAGCTACGCCATTTTTTTCGATATATACATACTTCTCATTCTGGTGTGTAATAACCGCGTAAAGCGGCACGGCAAGGGCATTGTCATATACATTTTTTACCAGTTCCACCCTGGCAAACATACCTGGAAGAATACGGCCGTCGGGATTCGGAACAAGGAGCTTAAGATCGTAAAGCCTGGCCAGAGTGCCGGGCTGACGCGACAAAAATATCTTTTTTCCCTTTACCGCCCTATTATTCAGGGCTTCAATAATAATATCAGCCTCCTGAATATCCATGACCGCAGAGACATCACTTTCCGGAATGCCTACAGTTACTTTAAGACTATCAATCTGCAGTATCTGCGCAACAGGCTTATCAACGCCCATCCAGTCGCCGAACTTGGCGGATATCTCATTAAGCCTTCCGCTTATGGGCGCCTTTATTTCCGTCCTGCTCAAAGCAAGATTAGCCTCATTGAGCTGCGATCTGAGCACCTTCAACTGGGTGTCGACCTTATCAAGATCCGTAACAGCGGCTATCTTCTTCTCAACAAGTTTGGAGATGCGTTCATACTCAAGTTTCGTCAGCCTATAATTTGCCTCTATGCTGGAAGCCCTTGAGATATAATCCCTGTCATCAAGTTTGACGAGAATTTGTCCGCTTTTAATCAATTGACCTTCGTCAACAAATATTTCTACAACCTGTCCCGACACTTCTGATTTTACCCACAGATCCTCAAAAGGCTCCACTTCCGCAGGAAGGTTTATTTTGTCTCTGATAGTTCTGGGTTCAAGGACCATCGCAATAACCTTTACTGCCGAAGATTCTTCTTTAATGGCGTTCCTTTTCTCCTCCTCAATTCTTTTGTACTTGACCAAAAGGGAGCATGACATTAAACCGACAAGCATCAATAAACAAATTGCCAGTATCCATGGAAAATAATCCCACAGCCATCTCAGAAGTCTGGTTTTTATTGGAGAATTTGATCGATTCATAACCCTATTTCCTTCTTATAACGATTTAAAACCGTTTAACATACAATCTTGTCCAATAAGAGTCAATATAACACTTGAAATATAGTATCGATTGTTCTATTTTATCTGTATTTTTTTTTAAGGAAAGCAGGTATCTGTTCAGGTTTTCAAATATGGATAAAATTTCTATAAATAACTTTGATAAATATATAAAGGCGTTGTCGGATATCAGCAGTGCCATAACCTCGGATCTTTATTTAGAGGACATATTAAAACTTATAGTAATGGTAACCGCCAAAGTGACCGGTGTGGAGATCTGTTCCCTATGGCTTGTTGATAATACGACAAATCCCAGAACAATCAGGTTAAAGGCAACCCAGGCTATTGACCCGGAATATGTCAAAGACAGGTCGCTTAAATACAATGAAGGCGTGGTGGGTCACGTGGTGGCAAATAACAGCCCCCTTGTGGTAAAGGATGTTCTCAAAGAACCGTTGTTCAAGGAAAAAGAGATGGCCGCAAAGCTCGGTCTTGTCTCCATGCTGGGCATTCCTCTTCAGGCCAGGACTAATGAAGCCATCGGCGTGCTGAACTGCTTTACAGCAGACTCCCATGATTTTACCGACACTGAAATAAATCTCATTACCGCGGTCGCAAATCAGGCCGCTGTGGCAATTCTGAACACCGAACTGATGGTTAAATCAAAGGTAATACAGGAAGAGCTTGAGACACGGAAACTGGTTGAAAAGGCAAAAGAGATTATTATGGGAAGAAAAAATATGAACGGGAATGATGCCTTCAGATGGATTCAAAAAACGAGCATGAACTCCCGAAAATCTATTCGTCAGATAGCCGAGGCAATCCTGCTCTCGGAGGAAATAGGTTAGACAGCATTTCTACCCATAAATTATTATGAGGAGCCAAAAAAATATTGACAAACATGTTAAGTAGAACTAATAAAAAATAAATTATTAATTACATATAAATCCGCACAATGACGTGAGGGTTTTTTAAAGAAGACAAAGGCGTCTTTTCCGCAAAGGAGAAGCGCCTTTTTTTTATTCTTTTTACAGGGAGGATTTAAGATGAGTGAAATGAGATTTTCAAAAAGTAATGATGTTCTTGGAACTGCCAACAGAGGAAACCCCGCTGAATCAGGTCTTTGCACGTTGTGCAGGGCTGATTGCCAGGGAAAATGTGAAACATGGCTTTCAAGCCTGGTCGGACGTAAACTTCTCTACCCGAGGGATTTCGGCGCTGTAACCGCGGGCGCAAATAACACAACAGCAGTGGGAGTTAACTACAATGCTCTTAGAATACAGGGTTATGCCTATGGGTCCCATGGAATCAGAGAGGGTCTTACCAATGATCCGGATGATTGTATTTTCCCCAATGTTGACCTTTCAACAGAGTTCGGGAGCGAGGTAAAAACCAGGTCTCGTATTCCTATTATGACAGGCGCCCTCGGTTCCACCTTCATCGCTGCGAAGTACTGGGATTCATTCGCGATTGGAGGATCTCTTGTTGGAATACCCGTGGTAATAGGAGAAAACGTGGTTGGTGTGGACCTCAAATCGAAGATAGGCAAAGGCGACAAAGGAAAAGGGAGGATTACCAGCGCTCCCGAACTGGAACGCCGTATCGATACCTACCTCCGCTATTTTGACGGCTACGGAGCCATTATCGTACAGATGAATGTTGAAGACACTCGTAATGGCGTTGCTGAATTCATCGCTGATAATTATGGCAATAAATGCATTATTGAACTTAAATGGGGACAGGGGGCAAAGGATATCGGCGGAGAAATTCAGGTGACCAGCCTTGAATACGCGACATTTCTGAAAGAACGAGGCTATGTGGTTGATCCTGATCCGACAAGGCCCGAGGTAAAGCAGGCATTCAAGGAAGGATCAATAAAGTCCTTTGCACGACATAGCCGCCTGGGAGGGACAAATTTCAATACGGTTGAACAGGTGCGCGAGGACTTCATGGCCTCGATTGAATATCTGAGAAGTATCGGATTTAAGAGAATAACCTTAAAGACAGGCTCATATGGCATGGAAGAACTCGCTATGGCCATAAAATTTGCCACTGATGCCAAATGCGACCTTCTGACCATAGACGGCTCAGGAGGAGGGACAGGAATGAGTCCATGGAATATGATGCAGAGCTGGGGAGTCCCTTCCATTTTTCTGCATTCAAAGGCATATGAATATGGCTCCCTGCTCGCGGCAAAGGGTGAAAAGGTGGTTGATATGTCCTTTGCCGGTGGACTGGCCCTTGAAGACAGTATTTTCAAAGCCATAGCCATAGGCGCTCCATACACAAAACTCGTATGTATGGGCAGAGCAGTTATGATACCCGGTTTTTTAGGTTCCAACATTGAAGGGGCGCTCAATCCTGAAAAGAGAGAAGCATTGAATGGCAACTGGGACAGCCTGCCCAAGACCGTGAGCAGTATAGGAGAAAAAGCCGAAGAGATCTTCGCTTCATATTTTGACGTTCAGAAAATCGTGGGAAAAGATGAAATGAAGAACATACCTTACGGCGCCATTGCCTTTTATACGCTTGCCGATAAATTGTCCTGCGGTCTTCAGCAGCTCATGGCGGGCGCCAGAAAATTTTCACTGAATCAGATACAAAGATCCGACCTATTCTCTGCCAACAGAGAAACAGAGAGAGAGACCGGAATACCTCATGTGTCTGATATTAATGATGAATCAGCGAAAAAGATCCTTAATTCATAGATCTATTTCAGTCAAACAGGAGCCTTACGATGTTAAAATCGTAAGGCTCTTTTTGCGCATACTGGTTTATAAGGATTAACCTTCTTTTTTATGTGAAGCGATAAGATAGGTTATCTTTGAAATGACAAGTCCTCTTATCAGATACTCGATGGCAAACCTCTGGGCCTCGCTGATCTCATTAAAATCCATTATCTCCACGACATCTGAAACCATTGTTTCTATTGTACGATATATATTTCTCTGATCGCGGTTCAGTTCCTCCTGCCGCAGCTTTCCCCAGACAGCGGGAACAATATAGGTGATATGGTTTGACAAGAGTTGATCTTTAAATAAAACAAAAATGCTGTCCGTAGTTTCGTCAATTATCTCTTTTATCTTGAGGACTGCCTTACTGCCTTCATCACAGTTTTTGAGGGTAAAGGGAAGCAATTTATGCCCAGCCAACTCAATATCCTGAACCGTCTGTGTTGTCGCTTTGGATTTTTCTCTCATTTTTATTGCCGATAACTGCTTTCACAAATTGAATTATTCATTTAACTGCTGACACTTATAGAATTACAATCAATTTTCGTGCCAAAAAAGGGATAAACTATAAATAATCAATAATAACAAATTGATAGAGACCAGACATCCTGAATATAAAAAATGAAATGCCTGTTCATTGCCGACTTACCGCCGCATTGTCAGTAATTTGACATAACCTGTTGATTCTAAAAAAGATATGGCAG
>CAZJOB010000138.1:0-8805 GCA_964547435.1 uncultured Desulfatiglans sp.
GAAAAATTAGCACCAAAGGTGACATTTTTACTTCTCAGAGATCAAGTGTTCTGAAGGTCAAAAGGCAAGGAAAAAGGCGCACAAGCACAGTAAACCGGGCGGACTGCCGCCTTCGCCAAGGCTACGTCGCGCCAGGCAAATGCCCGCCCCTACGAATAAAATGATACAATCGGTGCGAATCCATTTAAATCTCCCCTGACCCCTCTTTGATAAAGAGGGGAAGTAACAACTCCCTTGCTATCCCAATGCAAATGATGGGAGATATACCCTCCTATTTCCCATTGTAAATGAGGTGCGCCTTCCTCATTTTTATAAAGAGAGGAGGGGTGGGATCTGTAGTTTATCTTTTAAAAAAACATGTTTTCAACCTGAACTTCAGGTCTATAAAATTCTGTCACATAACTGGCGGGGATTACCACGCAGGTGGGAATTAAGTCAATTCAAATAGTTATGGATTCCCGCCCCCGTATCAAGTACGGGGCAGGCTCCAATCGCGGGAATGACACCCTGAGCTGTTCTCGGGCAGACTCATTGAGACTCAGTCGATTACGCAGAATGCTTCGTTGTGCCATGGCGTACACGGAGATAGAATAATTTATGACAGGAATGTTGCAGGGGAGATTCGCGGGGCAGGGGAGGGCGCAAGGAAAATGTATCTCGTGTCCATCCAGAAACGGCCCTTTTGAACAATCTCTGCGTCACACTCAGATTGTAATCCTCGAAATACTTCAATGTATTCCTGTGGTTACAATCTTCGCGTTCCTTGACCTTGTCCAAAATTTCTCGTTTCTGGATGGACACTACCTCGCTTTCCCTTGCGCCTTGAGCCCTGGGCCTTTAGCCTTTTTTACTGCACCAGCTCGATTATCTGTTTTGTTTTCGCTGTCTGGGGCATTTCTCCCATTTCGCCCATGTTTATCTTCAGATCCGAGGTCTGGTCCAGTGACGCCTTGACAAATATCCCTTCCTTATATGCAAAGTACCATGTGACTGACACCTTTATCTCGCCATTGATCTTGATCTCATTTCCCATCATATCACCGGAACCATCAACTATGTTCTTCCCCTGTGTCTTGATTCTGATGCATTCCTTGCCGTTGACTGTTTCCAGTCCCTCGATTAAATTGGTCGATTCACCCTTCATTGTAATCTCCAGGGGACCCTGCTGCATCTTGTTATCTGTCTGATCGGTCCATGTTTCACCAACTTTTATCGGGTTTTCGGGAAGGTCCGGAAGAATATCCGTAAAAAGCTGGTTAACGCTCTGGCCTTCACCGCCCATCTGTCCGGTGCTGATCTTTGGAAGTTCATCAATCCCTGTAAATTTGATCTCCTTGCCTATTGGAGAAAATGTTATTCCAAAACTCTTCCCCTTGAGCGCGGAGGTGTCCGGGGTCGTATCGCCCTGCATGCCGCCCTGGCTCATGTTTAAATCGTTGATGGTAACCTGGGTCATGAGGTTGTTCTGCTCATCGGTTCCGGTCCCTTTTATGGCATAGCTATAACTGGTCTTTGATGTTGTTTTCATGGACTGGCCCATCACATCCATGGTCTGCTCTGTATCAGTAGAGTTCTTGTAATTCAGAACCTGATCCCTGACTATACTGTATTTGAGATTAAGCCCTGTCTCTGGATCGCCCGAGACCTGTTTTTTAACAGCGCAGCCGACCAGTGTTAATGATAAACCTATAATCCCCAGAATAAAAATACGAATGACCTGATTTTTGTGTTTCATACAACCCTCCTTGTAAAATTGTTAATAATAATGAAAAAATATCGATTTTCCCTTGCGCCTTGAGCCTTGCGCCCCTCATTTCATTTTCACCATCCTCTTCAGTTCCATAACCTCATCCGGTTCAAGATGCCGGTACCTGCCTATTTTCAGGCTGCCCAGTTCCAGGCTTCCGAAACCTGTTCTCATAAGCTGTATTGACCTGTGCCCGACTGCCTCCACCATCCGCCTGACCATGCGATTACGGCCTTCGTACACAGTTATCCTGATAACGCTCCGGTTGCCTGACTGCCTGACCAGCGTGGCCTTTGCCTGGCCGCTGAAGCCATCTTCAAGCTCCACGCCTTTTCTCAGCTTATCCAGTGCCTCTTCATATACCTTTCCTTCAACAGTCACCTTATAGGTCTTGGGAACGCGGTATCTGGGATGTGTCAGCCTGTGTGATAAGTCACCATCGTTTGTAAGGAGAAGAAGCCCTAAACTGTCGAAATCCAGACGTCCCACGGGAAAGACCCTGTCCCGAATGTCTTTTATGAGGTCGGTAACGACGGGCCTGCCTTCAGGATCATCAAGTGAACAAATGTATCCGAAAGGCTTATTCAGGATCAGGTAGATCCTTTCCGAAGGCCCCGGTATCTCCCTGCCGTCCAGTCTGATGCTGTCCTTTCCCCACTCGGCCTTTGTTCCGAGTTCACGAACAGTCATGCCATTCAGAATCACCCTTCCGGCCCTGATTATCTCATCTGCCTTTCGCCTTGAGGTTAGCCCGGCCAGGGACAGTATCCTGTTAATCCTCTGTTCCATCGTCCGGCGCTGTTTCGTCTGGTTCTTCATATTCATCATCGGGCAAATCTTCAAAAAAAGGCCCTTCTTCGGAATTATATTCCTGATTGTCTTCCGAATTCATGTCAACATCGGGTTCCATGTCACTTTCCGGCTCAGGCTGTATGTATGCCGCCCCGGCAGTATCCGCATCCTGCGGGGTCGGTTCATCCTGAACAATCTCTTCATCACCATCACCCTGAGCCTGTGCCGTGGGTTCATATTCGTCGGTGCCGAATTCCTTTATCTCCTTGAGCTTCGGTAGTGACGAAAGGTCTTTGAGATCAAAGACTTCCAGGAAGCGTTTTGTAGTGCCGTAGACAAGGGGTCTGCCGGGCAGCTCTTTTCTGCCCATGATCTTGATAAGCTCCTTTTCCATAAGGGTCTTTATTATTCCGCCCACATCAACGCCTCTCAGCCTCTCTATCTCATTTCTGAGAATCGGCTGCTTATAGGCTATTATCGCCAGTGTCTCCATGGCGGCCCGGGATAGTCGGTTGGGTGTTTTCTGAAACATTCGCAGTATATAAGAGCCGTATTCCGGCCGGCTTCTGAACTGGTATCCCTGCGCCACCTCTTTGAGAATAAAACTCCGCTCCAGCACTTCATAGTCATGCTGAAGGATCTTCAGTGCGTTTCTGATTTCAGACTTATCCGAGTCAGGAACACAGTCATTAATATCCTTGACCGAAAGGGGTTTATCCGAAGAAAAGAGCAGGGCTTCAATTATCATCTTCAGTGATTTCGACATTTTCCTCTTCCTTATTATCATCAAAACGCGCTTCCAGACGTATCTCCCTGTCAATTGAGGGCTGATACACCCTTATCAGACCCATATGAACGATCTCAAGGACCGCAAGAAATGTTACCACAAATTCAGCCAGTGTCCTGCTTTCATTAAAAAGATCCTTGAAAAATATGGAACCCTTTTCCTTCAGTTCATCAAGGATCAGCGCGATTTTGTCCTGTATTGAAAAGTTGTCCGCCCTGAATGATATCTGGGCGTCAGGTATCCTTTTTTCAAGTATTCTCTTAAAGGCGTCCATGAGCTGAAAGAGATTGACATCCAGTTGCACATCATCATCCTTGAAATCAGATGTGTAATCGTCAACCACATAACGTCTGAAGACATCCCTGTCAAGCATCTCTCTTGAGGATAATTCATCAGCCACTTCCTTAAACTGAAGATACTCAAGCAGGGGCCGGGTAATCTCATCCCTGGGATCATCTTCTTCTCCCTCCCTGGTGCTTTCTTCAGGCAGCAGCATCCTTGACTTGATGTGAACGAGCGTTGATGCCATTACAAGAAAATCACCGGCAACATTTATGTTAAGCATCTTCATCATATCGAGATATTCAAGGTACTGATCGGTTATCAATGATATGGGGATATCAAAGATATCCACCTCATTCTTTCGTATCAGGTGAAGCAGAAGATCAAGGGGGCCTTCAAATATCTCCAGTTTAATCTTGTATGATTCTTTATCTTCCAAATGCCCTTCCTATAAGCCTATTCCTATCGCTTCCTTGACTTCCCTCATGGTTGTTTCGGCGATAGATTTAGCCCTTTTATTGCCTTTGTCAATAATTTCTTTAACCATGTTCAGGTCTGATTCCAGCTCATGCCTTTTTTCCCTGACAGGTGAAAGGGCCTTGATTAGATTGGCAGCCATTTTCTTTTTACAGTCAACACAGCCGATCCCGGCCCTTCGGCAATCTATGTTGATCTCGCTGACCTCTTCTTCAGTGCTGTATATGCCGTGAAATGTGAACACGTTACATACATCAGGATTGCCCGGATCTGTCCTTCTGACCCGTTGAGGATCTGTTATCATCTGGCCTGTCTTGGTTTTTATAGCCTCATCATCATCGGTAAGAAAGATGGCATTATTATAACTCTTGCTCATCTTGCGCCTGTCCAGACCGAGAATCCTGGATGTGGGGGCGAGAAGGGTTGCCGGTTCGGGAAAGATCTCTTTGTATAAAAAGTTAAAACGTCTTGCTATCTCTCTTGTCAGTTCCACATGAGGGGCCTGATCCTCTCCGACAGGGACCCCGTTTGCCTTATACATCAGAATGTCCGCTGCCTGCAGCACGGGATATCCCAGAAATCCATAGGTGTAAAGGTCCTTCTGGCTCAGTTCCTGAAGCTGCTCCTTGTAGGTCGGGTTTCTTTCAAGCCAGGGAAGGGGGGTTATCATTGAAAATACCAGATGGAGCTCGGTATGCTCTTTTATTTCCGACTGTATAAAGAAAGTGGAAATATCAGGGTCAAGACCTGCCGATATCCAGTCCATTACTATGTCAAAAACCGATTCCCTGATGATGCCGGTATTGCTGTATTCACTGGTAAGGGCGTGCCAGTCGGCAATAAAATAAAAACACTCATACTCATTCTGCAGGTTTTTCCAGTTGCTTAAGGCCCCGTGAAGGTGCCCGAGATGCATCTTGCCCGTAGGCCTCATACCGCTTACAATCCTCTTTTTCATCAGTCTATTCTCCTCGTTTCCATATTAACTCCATAATTTTCCTTTACGAAATTGATCTCATCTTTTTTACTTGTCAGTATATTATTAAGCCTTGCCTTCAGAAGCCGGTCGAATATCTCCTTGTAAACAGGGCCGGGCTTAAAACCCATCTCCATCAGTTCCCTGCCTTTCAAACTTACCTTAACGCTCTTTAACCTCGTGAAATAATTGGATATAACCTTTTTTATCTTTTCATTGTTCGCCCTGGCCATCATAAAAAGCAGGATCTCTGTATCATATTGAGCAAGTAATGTATAGATACTATAATTGTCATCAATGTTTAAACGGAATAATCCGTCCAGCACGCTCGCGACATCAAACCTCTGATTCACCATTTTGCGGCTCTCCAGATCGTTCATCTGCATCTCATCTGCGAGATTGGAAAGGCTGTTATTGTCGAGACCGGAGGAAAGTCCATACCAGTAAATCTTCCATGGCTCATATTTTTCATCAAGATAAAGAAGGTTGAACCATGATATAACTCCCCTGATGTTTTCCAGCACCTTTTTCAGTCCCTCGTTATATTTTATGTCAGGCGAGATAAATTTTATGAGATCAAACTGATTTATCCTGTCAATGGCCAGTATGGGATCATTCTCTAATAGAAGCAGTTTAAGTTCCATAAACAGACGCCTGCCCGAAAGATTCTTGAAGCAGTTAATATCAACGGCGTTCTTTATGAGAGAAAGGGTCAATTTGCCAATCTTAAAGCCAAATCTCTGTTCAAACCTGATCGCCCTCAGTATCCTCGTGGGATCTTCCACAAAGCTCAGATTATGCAGAACCCTGATCACCTTTTCTCTAAGGTCCCTCTGCCCTCCGAAATGATCTATTAAAGCGCCATAGTCCCTTCGGTTCAGTTTGATTGCGAGGGTATTAATGGTAAAATCCCTTCTCAAGAGGTCCATTTTAAGGCTGCTGGTCTCAACAATTGGGGGCGCGGCAGGGGTCTCGTAATATTCCATGCGGGCGCTAGCGACATCCACTTTAAATCCATCAGGAAAGATAATAACAGCCGTGCCGAATTTTTTATGGCTTCTAACCCTGACATTGTCATTATGATGCCGGGCGAATTCCTGCGCAAAGTTGATGCCGTCTCCTTCAACAACAACATCTATGTCATAATTTTCCTGTTTCAGAAATACGTCTCTTACCAGGCCTCCCACCAGGTACGCGTTATAACCCAGAAGATCAGCTATACTCCCGAAACTCTTCAGCAATTTGATTATATTTCTGGGAAGTCTCTCCTTGAGCATCGAGGCGATATTTTTGTTCCTGGTGAAGTGGGTGGTATGGGAGGAGTCATAAAGGAAGTCCGGTATCACAGGCCCTCCCACCAGGATATTCATAAGATCGGTTCGTGTTATAACACCCACGAGGTTCCCATTATCCATTACAGGAAGAATTCTAAGCTTATTCTTTATTATCAGCTCCTGGACTTCATTCAGGGGGGCGTCGGGCCTGACAATGGAAAAATCGATGTTCATATACTCTTTGACCGGGATGTGACCAAGATCAAAATAGACCGCCTTTTCCATTATCTGCCTGGTAATATAGCCCTTTAATTTGCCGGCTTTATCAATGACCAGAAGGACGTTAATATTATATTTGGTCATTATTGTTGAGGCGTCCTTGATGCTCTTTTCAGGCAGAATATGAATCACAGGAGAGGACATCATGTCCCTGGCCCTTTTTACGGGATTAATGCGGCTTCGAAGGAGTTTCTGAAGAGACCTTTCTACCTGATACAAGGTTTTTTTGCTTATGGTCGCGGAAGCTGCCTGGGGGTGTCCCCCTCCGCCGAATGCGAGCGCGATCTCGGCCACATTTACCTCCTCCGTGCGGCTGCGGGCCACAAGGTATATCTTGTCCTCCATCTGGGCGAGCGCAAAGAGCACTTTCAGGTTTTCCATTTCCATGAATTTGTGGACCAGCACCGCAAAATCCCCTTTATAGTCCTCAGTAATCACCCTGGCGATTACCACTTCGACACCATTTATCACTATGGTCACGGCCGATTGCGTCAGGTCATTCAAGATCCAGATCTGCTCAGTGGTCAGTTCCCTTGTGAGAAGATCAGCAATAACATTATAGTTGGCGCCCTGTGAAGAGAGCCACGCGGCAGCCATATGATCTTCGGGCTTTGTTGAGGCGAATGTAAACGAGCCTGTATCCTCATGAATCCCGAGACACATGATAGTTGCCTCATCAGAACTGAGATCTATACCCTTTTCCTTAATTATTTCAGTGAGTATGGTAGTAGTGGCGCCGACGGGCTTTATTATTTCAAGGCTTCCTTTTATATCATTTTTGGAATCGGGGTGATGATCATAGATGTGAATATCAAGCCCCTTTCTGTCCAGAATTTCCGCGAATTTGCCTATTCGATCCTTCTGTCTTGTATCAACAAGGATCAACCTCTTTATTTCACTGAAGTCAACCTGTTTTATTTTAATAAAATCAAAAAGATATGACATGGAATGCACAAAGAAATTCCTGAGATTCTTCTCCTGGGAACCCGGAAAAACCAGGGTAGCATCAGGATAGAGCTTTTTTGCGGCAACCATAGATGAAAGTGCGTCAAAATCGGCATTTATATGGGTTGTTATTATTTCTGTATGAGCCATGGATGATTTATAACATATTTAATTAATAAAAACGGCATTAAAAAAGCCGGGCATGTGTATGCACTCCGGCTTTATTATTGTTATGAAAAAAGACAGCTACAGGCCTTTGACCCTCTCCTCATCTTCCTGCAGTGTTTTACATTCTATGCACAAGGTTGTTACGGGCCTGGCCTTTAATCTTTCATCAGAAATATCTTCTCCGCATGACTCGCAGATTCCGTATGTCCCGTCTTCAATACGTTCCAGGGCCTCCTTGATCTTGCCGATCAGTTTTCTTTCCCTGTCGCGTATTCTCAGTGTGAAGTTCCTGTCGGATTCAAGTGTAGCCCTGTCAGAGGGATCAGGCATATTCTCCTTGGAATCGCTCATACCTTCCACGGTCTTGTTCGCCTCCTGAAGCAGTTCTTCGAGCCATTCATTAAGGAGGTTTTTAAAAAATTCCAACTGTTTCTTTTTTAACATAACTTAATATAATTACTCCCTCTATTTAAAATAACATGATGAATTTATATATATTTTAATAAAAAAGCAAATAAAAACTATCAGCCTCCGAAAATCTTTCTCCTTTTCGGTTTCTTTAAACCGTCAATATCGGCAAATTCCTCTAAAAGCTCTCTCTGCCTCTTACTTATCTTTTTCGGAATTTTTATATCAAGCTTTATGATAAGCTGTCCGTGCTGTTTCCTGCTCAGGCTGGGCATGCCTTTTCCCTGTACATATATAAGGTCTCCGGGTTGTGTCCCAGGTGAAATTTCGATCTCATGGGTTTTCTCATCTCCCAGAACCGGTATTGATATCTTATCACCCAGTATGGCCTGTATAAATGAAACAGGTATTTCACAGAAGAGATGATCACCCTTTCTGGAGAAAAAATCGTGCTCCTTTACGTGTATAACTACGAACAGGTCTCCTGAAGGGCCGCCTCTTTCGCCGGCCTCGCCTTCACCCCGAAGACGCAATTGTGAACCGGTATCCACACCCGGCGGTATCTTCAGATTTATGTTTCTTTTTATATGGACCTTGCCCCTGCCTCCGCAATCCCCGCAAGGATCGGTTATTATACTTCCGGTCCCATTGCATGAAGGGCAGGTGGTTT
>CAZJOB010000139.1:0-8756 GCA_964547435.1 uncultured Desulfatiglans sp.
CTTGTAATGGCAGGGTCTCTCACATGGATGGTCAACAACTTTTTTCTTGCGCCCTATGATCTCGAATATCTGAGGACCCTTGCCTTCATCCTTGTCATTGCAGCTTTGGTCCAGTTTGTTGAAATGTTTTTAAAAAAGAGCATCCCCGCGCTCTATGCCGGGCTGGGGATATTCCTTCCCCTTATAACCACAAACTGCGCCGTAATGGGTGTTTGTCTGATAAATGTAAATAAAGAGTATAGTTTTATTGAGGCGCTAATCGCCTCTTTCACATACGCTGTAGGTTTCGGTCTGGCGCTGGTCCTGTTTGCCGGCATACGTGAAAGGATATTGCTCGCCAGGGTGCCGAAACCCATGAAGGATACGGCCATTGGCCTGGTAGGGGCCGGCATGATGTCCCTGGCCTTTTTTGCCTTCAAGGGGATGGCATAGGAATACGGTTTACGGTTTACGGTATACGGTATATGGTATACGGTTTACGGTTTAAAGGATGAATATTTATGGATGAGATAAAGGTGATATTATACGGCATTCTGCTGATGGGCGGTCTGGGAATTGTTGTCGGAGTGGTGCTGGCAATAGCGTCAAAGGTGTTTTATGTATGGACAGATCCCAGGGTAGAGGCGATCAGCGAGGCCCTTCCCGGCGCCAATTGCGGGGGGTGCGGATTCCCCGGCTGCAATGCAAATGCGGAAGCCATTGCTATGGGTAAATCCTCCCCTTCATCCTGCGTCGCGGGCGGACCTGATGTTGCGGAGGAGATAGCCGGAATAATGGGTCTCAAGGTTGAGGCAAGGGAGCCTGATATAGCGAAGCCGGGATGCACATACGGGGTTCAGGATGCCGACCTCAAATATTCATATGTTGGAATGCAGGATTGCAGGGGCGCAGCCCTGCTGGACGGGGGTTCAAAGGTCTGCCCCATCGGCTGTCTGGGTCTGGGTACATGCGTAAAGGCCTGTCCCTTTGACGCCCTTTCAATGGGACCCGATAACCTGCCAGTGGTAAATCTCGAACGCTGCACCGGATGCGGAACCTGTGAACGTATCTGCCCGAAACATATAATCACCCTGTCATCCTATTCAAGAAGAATCAGGCGCGAGTTCACGACAGATGAGTGTTCAGCCCCATGCGCCAGGACATGCCCAACAGGCATTGATATACCTGCCTATATTCATCAGATATCACAGGGTAATTTTCTCAAGGCAGTCAGGATAATCAAAGAGACCAACCCCTTTCCGCTTGTATGCGGAAGAATATGCGTTCATCCGTGTGAAATGGAATGCAGACGAAACCTTGTGGATGAGCCTGTCGCCATCAATAATCTGAAGAGGTTTGCGGCTGATTATGAAATGGACAGCGGGCAGCGGACCCACAACCCGAGGGCCCCTGAAACAGGAAAACGCATCGCGGTCATCGGTGGAGGTGCTGAAGGTCTTACGGCTGCGTACCTTCTTAATCGTCTCGGACATGACGCCACGGTCTATGAATCGGATAAGATCCTGGGCGGTCTCTTAAGAAAGGGAATCCCTGAAAACAGGCTGCCTAAAAAGGTCCTTGACTGGGAGATCGAGGGCATACTGGACGCCGGGGTTCGGGCCTTCACGGGCCAGACCCTTGGAAGGGATTTCAGCGTGCAGTCGCTTTTAAGGGATGGCTATTCCTCTGTCCTCGTAGCTTTAGGAGGCTGGGATTCTCAATTACAGGAAAGGATGAAAGGCAAAGGCCCGGTTAACACACTTCCGGGGATTCAGCTTCTTGTTGATTTTATCCTTAACCTGAGAGAAGGCATAGACACTGTTCATGGCAGGCAGTGGGCCATACTTGAAGGCGGAAAAGTGGCCCTGGAGGCGGCGTCATCTTTATCGGATAAAGGGATAAAAGACATTCATATAATCTCCAGGAAGACCAGGGAGGGATCTGTGTTGTCGGAAGATGATATCAGAAAGGCCGAAAACGCGGGTGTCATTTTTCACTTCGGGCATGTTGTCACAAAACTCACAGGGGAGGACGACACCCTTACTCATATTGAAATAGCCCATCTATCGGAAAAAGAGGTATTGGACAAAAGAGAGACGCTTTCCATAGACACGCTCCTTACAGGCGCCGGCAGGTTCCCCGATCTGATATATGCGCCTGTTATGGAAGAAGGAAAGGATGGCGCCCCGGAGTTAACAGAACCTGTTAGATGGGAAACCCTCTCTCCATATCCGGGTCCTTCAGCCATTCAGGACGCGGGACTCTTTCGTCCCGGAGAGGAATTGAGCGATTATAAGGCGGTTATTGAGGCCATAGGCGCGGGCAGAAGGGCAGCCGCTTCCATTGACCGGCATCTCTTGAATGAACCTGTGGAAGCCCCGGCTCATATGATAAAACGCCATACAAACGTGTTAAACGTTTTTGGACTTGAACCTGTACCCAGAGTGGAAAGGGAAAAAATGCCAGTGATTTCGGCTGAAGAATCCATGAATAATCCCGGGCTTGAGATCGCCAAAGGTTATTCAAAAGAGCAGGCCCTTAAAGAGGCGGGAAGATGCCTTCAATGCGGGCTTATTTGCTATCGCAGGGCCTAGCGGAGTTATTAATAATTCGTGTCATTCGCGGGAGATAGTCCGCGTTCCTGCTTCCTGACCGTTCATAGACCTTCAATCCAAGAAAAGACACTGCCAGGAAGATAGCGCCCGTGGCTATGGCGGTTTTTGACTGGTCAGTGTTGAAAACAGCCGACAGGTAAAGGCCGATAAAGGCCCCCAGTATGAACGCCAGGACCGGAAGCAGATAAACGAGAAATGAGATTTTCAGCAGGACGCCCTGAGGAACGCTTATTTCAACAAGATCCCCCTCAAGGCCGTCAAGGCTGTTCTGAACCTCGACACGCATGTCCCTGTCTGATATGCCGCATGATTCCCTTGAACCGCATTGTGCGCAAGCGTTGCTTTTTTTAACACGCACAACCGCCTTTTGACCGGTTATTTTTTCTATTATGCCCTGTTCTGATATCATATAGGCCCCGAGAAAATTTGTTTCTTACAAATGCCACATATTTATTTGATAAAATTATGAGTTATATATAATATTGTCAAGTTAATAGGGGGATGGCGAAATTTGATGGTTTCGCAAAAAGTCGGATTCCAGCTTTTTCTGTCATTCCCGCGAAGGCGGGAATCCATAAGTCCCTGAAAACACTGCCCCCCCGGCTTCAGGCATGCCGGGGCAGGCTCCATTCGCCTGGGTGCCAAAATATCTCGATTTATGACTTCCAAGGAAGTCAAGGCCAATTTTATGATTCATAGTGATCGTGTAACGGTATAAGGTTTAAGGTGTAAGGGATACGGAAAAGCCAAAAGTACCTGTAGGGGCAGGCCCCCCGTGCCTGCCCGGTATGTGCCCATAAACAACCTTGGCGGGCCGACAGCCGCCTTCGCCAAGGCTTCGGCGTGCCAGGCATAGGCCCCTACGTTTAATTTTTCATAATGTGACATTTCAAGGAGACTATTAAAGACTTCGTTTCTCATTGGTCGCCGCGAAGCGGCATAAAACAGCTTTTTACGAGACCATAAAATTTGATGCTGTTATTGGGCCAGTGTATAAATCCCCCCTGCCCCCCTTTACGAAAGGGGGGAAAGAAAGGTGTCCTCTTTGCGAAATGGGAGAAACAGTGTGCCCCTTTGCACAAGGGCGGGAATAGAAACCTCTTTACAAGGGGCAGCACAGAACACATCTTCACAAAGAGGAATACAGAATGCCCTTTACCATAGGGCTCGCCTGTCCCCCTTTGAAAAAGGGGGATTCAGGGGGATTTTTAATATATCCATTTTTTTATGAGGGATCATTTTTTAAGGGGTAATGCTATGAAAAAATACAGGACAGAAAATGCCGGCATTCATCTATTAATCTCCTCTCTGATCTTTGCACTTTCCCTTTACCTCTCTTTCGGTTGTTCACTGAACGTGTCCGCAAAGGAAGAGGCAAAAAAAGAAGAAGAGAAACAGGCGGAAAATGTCTTTAATGTCCACGGCAGGGCTGTTGGAATTGTTACCAAAGATGGTAAAGTCGCCAACCGCTACGGCAGAACCCTCGGTTCGGTTGATGACATGGGAACCATATTGAATGTAAGCAACATTACCATAGGAAATGTCGATTCCGAGGGCAGGGTGATAAATCAGTCGGGAACGGTTCTGGGCTCTGTTAATAAGGATGGTGAAATATTCAATGTAAGCGGAAGAAAAGTGGGTTTTGTAAAGGATGTGGAGAATATCAACCTGATCGGAGGCGCGGCCCGGCTTCTGTTTTTAAAGTAATGCAAAATTATGTTTGACAACTCCAACCCGATAGGCGTGTTTGATTCCGGTGTGGGCGGGCTTTCAGTGCTTCGGTGTATTCGGGAGCAACTGCCGGCGGAAGATCTGATATATATTGCGGATTCCCGCTACGCCCCCTATGGAAACAAATCAAGGGAATACATAGAAGACAGATCTCTGGCCCTGTCCCAATTTCTTATTGATAAGAATGCCAAGGCTATTGTTGTGGCATGCAATACCGCAACAGCGGCTGCAATCGCAAAGATGCGCTCTTTATTTCAGGTCCCGATAATAGGCATGGAACCCGGTGTTAAGCCCGCCCTCTCTGTTACAAAGACAGGAGTTATGGGCATACTTGCCACAACCGAGACGCTGAGGAGTGAAAAATTTCATAATCTCATCAGCCGCTTTTGCAATGAATGTGAAATTGTGACTCAGGACTGCCCCGGCCTTGTCGAACAGGTGGAAAAGATGGATCTTACGGGGCATGAAACCCTTGAAATGGTAAATAAATATTTGTCTGTGCTTCTTAAAAAGGGCGCGGATACTATTGTTCTGGGGTGTACGCATTATCTGTTCCTTGTTCCTCTTATAGAAGAGATAACAGGAGGTAATATCAGGGTCATCGATACCGGGGCCGCTGTGGCAAGAGAGGTTGTGAGGCGGTTAAGGGAATCGGGGCTCCTTAATGAAAACAATAGAACCGGCACAGAGCAGTTCTGGACCAGCAATACGCCTGAAAACACTCAGGCAGTGATTGAAAGATTATGGGGTAAGAGCGTGAAAGTAAGGGCGTTGCCGTGAAAAATACTCAACTATCGCGTCGGTAAGACCCTCGATGGTATAGTCTTCGGGCATTACTGTCACACCTAATCCATACTTTTTTGCCGTGTCTGCTGTAACAGGCCCTATGCACGCGATATCAACGCCATTCATCAGAATTCCGGTCTGATCGGCTTTCTCCCCTAGCATTTTCATGAAATTATGTACAGTGGATGAACTCGTGAAGGTAACCATGTCAATCTTTTTCTCCTGCAACATGGACCTGATCTTTCCGGCGTCTTCTTCAGGCATCACGGTCCTGTAGGCCTTCACCACGTCAATTTTCGCGCCCATCTTTTTTAACTCTTCCGGCAGTATCTCCCTCGCCTCCGATGCCCTGGGCAGCAGGATCTTTAAATCGGAAATGCCCTCCTTTTCAAATGCCTTTATCACTGCCTCAGCCCTGTATTCATCCGGGACAAGGTCCGGGACTATGCCTTTTTCTTCGACAGCCTTCGCGGTCTTGGGGCCTATTGCCCCTATCCTGAGATCCCGAAGGGCCCGGACATCCTTTCCCAGTTCGCGGAGCCTGTCAAAAAAATACTTTACACCGTTGACACTGGTAAAAAGCAGCCATCTGTAACTGTCCAGCAACTGAATGGTGCGGTCCATTTCCTCCCAGTTATCGGGAGGCGCTATTTTAATAGTGGGGAATTCAATACACAGAGCCCCCAGCTCGGAAAGCCGTGCAAGAAAAACGCTTGCCTGTTCGCGCGCCCTTGTAACCACTATCCTTTTTCCGAACAGAGGCCTTTTTTCAAACCAGCAAAGCTCAGGCCTCAATCCAACCACATCGCCGACTATAATGATCCCGGGCGGTCTGGCATTCTCCCTTTCAGCGATATCTGAAATCTCTTTAAGGGTCCCCTCTATTGTCCTCTGATCCGGGAGTGTGCCATTAAGAATAATTGCCGCCGGGGTGTCGGGGGATCTTCCGTTTCTGATAAGCTCATTACATATTTTTCTAAGATTTCCGATCCCCATTAGAAATACAAGGGTGCCGGCGCCTGTGGATATCTTTTCCCAGTCTATATCTGACTCATCCTTATAAGGGTCCTCATGCCCGGTTATAAAGGCCGCTGTTGCTGTATAATCGCGATGGGTAATGGGAATCCCGGCATAGGCCGGCACAGCTATCGCTGATGTGATACCGGGGACAATTTCAAATGGTATGCCGGCCTTGAGCAGTTCCTGCGCCTCTTCACCGCCCCTTCCGAATATAAAGGGGTCTCCTCCCTTGAGCCTTACAACATTCAGCCCCATGTTGGCCCTGTCACATATAAGTTTGTTGATCTCATCCTGGGACAATGTGTGAGAACCGGCCTTTTTGCCGACATAGATCATTTCGCAATTTTCATTCGCGTATTCGAGAAACACCCGGTTCGCGAGATAATCATATACAATAACATCGGCCTTTTCGATGCATTCTTTGCCCTTCAGGGTAAGAAGGCCCGGATCGCCGGGACCGGCGCCGACCAGGTATACAGTGCCTTTTTTCATGTTTTTCCTTTTCCTCTTATCCTTTTCTTGACTGGGAGGCTGTCCGAAAATACATTTTTGTGCCATTTTAGTCATTCCCGCGAAGGCGGGAATCCAGTCATTTCAGGCAGTTATAGATTCCCGCCCCCGCATCAAGTGCGGGGCAGGCTCCAACCGCGGGAATGACACCCTGATCTATTCTCGGACAGCCTCCTAGTGCTTCAGCGTATTTAGACTCCATCCAGGATGCTTTTAGCTCCTGCGGCAAGAAGCCTTTCAGCCAGTGAGACACCGGTTTTTTCAGGGTTTTCCGCACTGCCCCTCACGCTGTCCCGAATGATCCTGCTGCCGTCAAGTTCCGCTACCATGCCTTCCAGTACAATATTCTCAGCATCCATTTTTGCGTGCCCTGCAATGGGGACCTGGCACCCGCCTTCCAGTCTCAGCAGAAAGGCCCGTTCGGCCCTTACTGTTATCTCAGTGTTTTTATCATTCAAAAACCCGATCAATTCAAGTGTGCTGTCATCATTCTGCCTTGTCTCCAGGCCGAGCGCACCCTGCCCTATGGCGGGCAAAAAGTCCCGGACAGAGAGAAGATCGCTTATTTTATCAGACAGGCCAAGTCTTTTGAGCCCTGCCGCGGCCAGTATCAGGGCCTTCAGGTCACCGGATTCAAGGCGTCTCAGGCGTGTATCTACATTGCCCCTGACCGGTATGATCTTCAGATCCGGCCTGATACCGAGAAGCTGGGAAGACCTTCTAAGGCTTCCTGTCCCAACAGACGCCCCCGGCGGGAGGTCTTTTATACTCTTGTATTCGGCAGAGATAAAGGCATCCCTGGGGTCTTCCCTTTCAGGAAACACGGGAATGTGAAGACCTTCGGGCAGTTCGGCAGGCACATCCTTGATGCTGTGCACTGCCAGGTCAACTCTCTTATCAATCAATGCCTCTTCGATCTCTTTTACAAAGAGCCCCTTGCCCCCTATTTCCGCGAGTGAGGAATTCAGTATTCGATCCCCTTTTGTCTTTATAACAACCAGATCAATTCCGATGCCTGGATATCTTTCAAGAAGTTTTTCCCTTACCCAGTTGCTCTGGGCCAGGGCCAGGCTGCTCCCTCTTGTTCCTATTTTCAGATTCATCTCACTTCGCCTGTTAACAATACGGCCAGTTTCATATCATAGGGGGTCGTAATCTTTATATTTGTTTCCGATCCCATAATTACCTTTACAGGAATGCCCATCTTTTCCAGAAGAAGGGCGTCATCTGTTATATCATCCCATTCGTTCACTTTGGCCGCCTGATGCGCCTCTCTTATGTCTTTAACACAAGACCCTTTTCATTGACCTTTTTGACTGTGTCCTTGGCAGGCACAGCCGTAATAACAGCCCTCTCCTTTTTCATGGAATCTATGGCCCTTTCAATCAGGTCCGTCGTGACAAAGGGCCTTACACCATCATGTATAACCGCTATATCAAATCCTTTATTCGATGCCTCAATTCCCATCCTTACGGAGTCCTGTCTTCTTTTCCCTCCGGCGATTATCCTGTCCACCTTATGAAGATTATATTTTTCCACAATATCTTTTTTGCAGAATTCAATGGTTTCCAAAGGGACAACCAGGGTTATGCTGTCAATCAGGGGACAGGAATTAAATTTATCAAGGGTCACTGCAAGTATCGGCCTGCCGGCCAGTTCCAGATACTGTTTCGGTCCCGCACTCCCCATTCGCACCCCGAATCCTGCCGCGGGAATGATGGCAACTGTTTTTTTTCGTTTCATAACTATGGACATCCCTGAAAAAAACAGGCCGGTGGTTACTTATACCGCTGGCCTGTCGCAACTAATACAAATTTTTCACAGAAAACTAATCGGCTTTTCTGGCCCTTTTTTTGAGCCTGTTTATACGACGCCTGAGGACGTTAATCTCTTTTCTGTTTTTCTTCTCCTCCTGAGATGACTTCTTTTCAGCCTTGAGGGAGACAATCTTTTCCTTGATCCCTTTGAGGTCCAGTGCGGCCTTGGCAGCCTCCTTTTTGGGCTCTTCATCCACAATGCCCCGGAACTCTTTTATAAGTTTGATTAAATCCTCTTTTTTCATGGCAGTAACACCGGTAACCCCGGGTATCTGTTTCGCTATCTCCTTCAGCTCCG
>CAZJOB010000140.1:0-8732 GCA_964547435.1 uncultured Desulfatiglans sp.
AAAAAGGCGAGTACAATACTTCCAACCTATTACGAAGCAAGTGAAATGAGTGTAGTGGATCTTCAGGATGACAGCAGCATTATCCACATTACCAGATTTGATGAACCAGACGAGATAGTCGATCACAGAATTGGTGGATGGATGGAAAAAGCGCTTCAATTGAGCGGATATAATTCAGTGAAGATCTCGGTCACAAAATCCCTGGCCAGGAGAGATCCTGTCACTGAATTTCATGTCTCATGGAAATAGGAGTGAGGTGCATGGTTTAAGGCTCAAGGCGCAGGGCGCAAGGTGATAAAAGCACCTTAAAATTTAATTTAAAGGTATTGAATTGTACATAACATTTGTTGTATAAGGCTGAAGCGGTATTTAATACCGGACTAATTCAGGAAGGCAATTAAGATTATGGTTGATAGCGGTTCTAATAAAATATCCGGTTCTGTCATGGTCATAGGAGGCGGCATCACAGGCATGCAGTCTGCCCTGGACCTGGCCAACTCAGGCTTTTACGTATATCTCGTTGAAAAATCATCTGCCATCGGCGGGTTGATGTCGCAGCTCGATAAGACATTTCCCACCAATGACTGCGCCATGTGAATTATCTCACCCAAACTGGTCGAGGTCGGCCGGCACCTGAACATAGAGATTATAACTGACGCTGAACTCATGGAACTTGAAGGGCAGAAAGGAAACTTCAGGGCGAAGATTCTTCAAAAAGCCAGATATATTGATATTGAAAAATGCACCGGCTGCGGAGAATGCGTCTCTGTCTGTCCGGTCGTGCTCAGCAATGAATATGATCTGGGACTTTCAAACAAGAAAGCTGTCTTTAAACTCTATCCACAGGCCATCCCCGGGGCATATGCCATAGAGAAGGCGGACAGGGCCCCATGCCGTCTCGCCTGCCCCGCGGGGCTGAATGTTCAGGGTTATGTTCAGATGGTCGGACAGGGAAAGTATAAAGAGGCCCTTGAAATCATTATGGAGGATCTGCCCCTTCCGGGCGTCCTGGGCAGGGTGTGCCCGCATGAATGTGAAGACGCCTGCCGCAGGTGTGAAGTGGACGAACCAATTGCCATAAGAGACCTGAAGAGACTTGCGGCAGATAAATTTGATCCCAGAGACATTCAGATAGAGTGTCTTCCACAAAGAAAAGAAAAGGTGGCAATAATAGGCTCAGGCCCTGCCGGGCTCTCAGCCGCGTACCATCTTGCCAGAAAAGGCGTGCTTTCCACAATATATGAGGCCCTGCCCGAACCTGGCGGAATGCTTCGGGTCGGCATTCCGGCGCACAGGCTTCCAAGGGAGGTTCTTGACCGGGAAATAGAGGTTGTCACAAACCTCGGAGTGGAGATAAAAACAGACACTCCTCTTGGGCCTGATATGACTCTAAATACCCTTCTTGATATGGGGTACAGCGCTGTATACCTTGCTATGGGAGCTCATAAGGGCATGGAACTGGGCGTTCCCGGTGAGAACGCGGATGGAATTCGCCAGGGTGTGGATTTTTTAAGAGAAGTCAATCTCACGGGCAAGGCCCCTGTCGGTAAAAAGGTGGCAATAGTGGGCGGGGGCAACGTGGCTATCGATGTCTCAAGATCCGCTATAAGGCTGGGGGCCGAGGAAGTAACCATCATCTACAGAAGGACCAGAAATGAGATGCCCGCTTGGGAAGAAGAGATTCAGGCTGCTGAAGACGAAGGCGTTAAAATCGCCTATCTTTCAACCCCTCAGGAGATACTGGTAAGGGATGGAAAAATAGCGGAGCTCAGATGTGTTCGAATGGAACTGGGCGAGCCGGACTCTTCGGGAAGAAGAAGGCCCGTGCCTGTTCCGGACAGCGAGTATGATATCGAAACTGATCAGCTTATACCGGCCATAGGACAGGTCCCTGATCTGTCCTGCCTGGAAGGGGAAAATGGTATAAAATTTTCAAGATGGAACACCATTGAAACGGACCCGATAACATATGCCACCAACAGAAAAGGCGTTTTCGCGGGCGGCGATGTACAGACAGGACCCGGAGTTGCCATAGGCGCAATAGCCGCGGGCAAGGAGGCAGCCGAATCCATTATAAGATATCTTGACGGCAGGGACATGGTGAAAGGCCGTGAACCGGTAAGCAGTGATAACCCGGTCTACAGGCCAATTTCCGAAGGCATATTCAGAGAAAACAGGCAAAAGACAAGAGAACTTGAAGTAAGCAGGCGTTCGGATAACTTCAATGAGGTTGAACTGGGGTATGACGAGGAGACAGGAAAGGCCGAGGCCAAAAGGTGTCTCAACTGCGGATACTGCTGTGAGTGTTTTCAATGCGTGGATGCCTGTGTGGCCGAGGCGATCTTTCATGACCAGAAAGACGTGAATCGCGAAATTAACGTGGGCGCTGTCATTCTGAGTCCCGGCGCGACAATGTTTGATCCTTCAAAAAACGAGGAGTTCTATCAGTATAAGACGCATCCCAACGTGGTCACCAGCGCGGAATTTGAGAGAATACTAAGCGCCACAGGACCCACCATGGGGCATCTTGTCAGACCTTCCGATAAAAAGGAGCCTGAAAAAATCGCATGGCTTCAATGCGTGGGTTCAAGAGACACTGCCCATTGCGGCAACGAATACTGCTCATCTGTATGCTGCATGTACGCGGTGAAGGATGCAATGATCGCGAAAGAACATATGAAGGGTAATCTGGACGCGGCCATATTTTATATGGATATGCGCACCTTCGGCAAAGACTATGAAAAGTATTATAACCGGGCAAAGGATGAGCATGGTGTTCGATTTGTGCGGTCAAGGATACACACTATAAACCCTGTTCCCGGAAGTGACGACCTCCTCCTCAGATATTCGGATGAAAATGGAAATATCCATGAAGAGATATTTGATATGGCGGTTCTTTCAGTGGGATTTGAAGTAACAGGCGATTCCATTGCCCTTGCCGAGCGAACAGGCGTTGTGTTGAACAAGCACAATTTCGCGCTTACTCCTCCTTTCAGGCCTGTTGAGACATCACGTCCCGGAGTCTATGTTTCCGGAATGTTTCAGGGACCAAAGGATATTCCCGCTTCCGTGACAGAGGCAAGCGCCGCCGCCTGCGCCGCGGGTATTGATCTGAACCCGGCACGCAATACCGATACAAAGAGTCTTGCCCTTCCCGATGAAAGGGATGTCTCCGGTGAAGAGCCGCGTATAGGCGTATTTGTGTGCGACTGCGGCGTTAATATTGCCGGAGTGGTGGACGTCTCTTCTGTAGTGGAATATGCCGGAAAACTGCCCGGCGTTGTATTTGCCCAGGAGAATCTTTTCAGTTGTTCTCAGGACACTCAGGACAGGATGAAAGAGGTTATCATAGAAAATAAACTGAACCGCGTTGTTGTCGCATCATGCTCGCCAAGGACACATGAACCCCTTTTTCAGGAGACAATACAGGCAGCAGGTTTGAACAAGTACCTGTTTGAAATGGCAAACATAAGAGACCAAAACTCATGGGTGCATGGAAATGATTCAATCTCCGCCACTCAAAAGGCAAAGGATCTGGTTAAAATGGCGGTGGCAAGGGCGGGCCTCCTGACCCAGCTCAGGGAAAAAAGGATACCTATAACCAGAAGAGCGCTCGTAATAGGCGGCGGAATATCCGGCATGAACGCCGCTCTCAGTCTGGGGGATCAGGGATATGAAACCATCATAGTGGAAAAGGAATCCTCCCTGGGAGGTCTCGCTCAAAATCTGACCACAACTATTGAGGGCGATGATATAAAGAAATACCTTGCGGATCTTATCGACCGCGTAAAGGCCCATGATAAAATAAAGGCGCTTACCGGATCATCTGTTACCGGATTCGGAGGATTCAAGGGAAATTTTTATACCGATGTGGTTACCGGACCTGAGAAGGATTTACAGAGGATTGAACATGGCGTAATAATTATAGCAACAGGCGCCAGTGAATATTCCCCAAAGGAATATATGTATGGGGAAGATAGTCGAGTACTTACTCAGATAGAGCTTTCAAAGAGACTGGAAACCGAAGGGGCGAAAAATCTGAATCAGGTGGTGATGATACAGTGTGTAGGCTCAAGAAACGATGAAAACCCCAACTGCTCCAGAATATGCTGTCAGAGCGCGGTTAAAAACGCCCTCCATATCAAGGATTCGAACCCTGAAACAGAGGTATGGATACTTTATCGTGACATGAGGACATACGGCCTGCTTGAAAGCTATTACACAGAGGCACGAAAAAGGGGAGTTAAATTTATCCGGTACAGCCAGGATAATCCGCCCGGAGTGGAATCATCGGATAAAGGCCTTTCAGTAAAATTTAACGATCATGTGCTTCAGCGCGAAATAAATGTCCACACTGACATCCTTGCCTTAAGTGCGGGAATGGTTCCTTCGGACGTGAATAAACTTGCATCGATACTCAAACTGCCAAGGAACCCTGAAGGCTATTTTATTGAGGCGCACGCAAAACTCCGGCCCGTGGATATGGCAAATGACGGCATATTTCTCTGCGGAACAGCGCATGGGCCCAAACTTATTCCGGAAAGCATCTCTCAGGCCCTTGCCGCGGCTTCGAGGGCGTCGACATTTCTTTCACAGCCTGAGATAGTGCTTTCCGCGGTCACAGCCGAGGTCAATCCGGACCTGTGCGCTTCATGCCTGGTGTGCGTCAGGTCATGCCCCTATCATGTTCCTGTTATCAATGAGAACGGGGTCAGCTTCATTGACGAGGCGCTCTGTCACGGATGCGGAATCTGCGCCTCAGAATGCCCGGCCAAGGCCATTCACCTGAACTGGTATGAGGACAGCCAGATTATGACAAAACTGGATTCATTACTTGAAGGAGTTTTATAATGGAGAATTTCAAGCCTATTATAGTGGCGTTCTGCTGTAATTCCTGAGGATACACGGCCGCGGACCTGGCAGGTTCCATGCGACTTCAATATCCTGACACAATACGTATTATACGTGTACCCTGCACCGGCAAGGTGGATGTCATTCATCTGCTCAGGGCCATGGAAAAGGGCGCTGACGGCGCCTGCGTGATCGGCTGTCTTGAGGGCGACTGCCGGTTTGAGACAGGAAATCTTCGGGCGCGAAAGAGGGTTGAACACGCTCGTGAGATCCTTGAAAAAGTCGGCATCGGAGGTGAAAGGGTTCAAATGTATAATCTTTCATCAGGCGAAGGACCAAGATTCGCCGAGATTGTGCAGGAGATGACTGAAAAGATTAAAGACATGGGACCGAACCCCATAAAGACAGCAAAAAAAGCAGCATGATTTCGGGAAGAATGGAGGAAAAAAAGAATGATAATCGCTGAACAGAAACCTATCGAAGAGATAATTGAGCAGGTCGGGGAAAAGAACAGGATACTTATCGCCGGCTGCAACGAGTGCGTAACTGTCTGTGAAGCAGGCGGCAAAAAGGAGGTTGAGATCCTTGCCTCGGCCCTTCGAATGTATTTTATGACCCATGGGAAAGAAGTGACCATAGATGAAATCACACTGGAAAGACAGTGTGACCGCGAGTACCTGGAAGAACTCAAGGACAGCATAGAAAAATACGACGCGGTTGTGTCTCTTGCCTGCGGCGTGGGTGTGCAGTTCATGGCGGAAAGATATATGAATATGGAGATCTATCCCGGCCTCAATACCTCCTTTATGGGCGTGACTGAAGAGAGGGGCGTGTGGACCGAGAGATGCCAGGGCTGCGGCCAGTGTATTCTTGCCAGGACCGCGGGCATATGTCCCATATCGCGATGCGCCAAAAGGCTGTTAAACGGCCCTTGCGGCGGCTCGACCAACGGCAAGTGCGAAATTAATCCTGAACTCGACTGCGCGTGGCAGCTTATAATCGACCGCCTTAAAAAACTGGGCAGGATGGAAGAGTATGAGCAGATTATCCCTATCAAGGACTGGTCAACCGAAAGGTCCGGAGGACCCAGAAAAATCATCAGGGAGGATGTTAGATAATGACTGAGACCAAGACACACAGCAGACTTGAAAAGATATTAACATCAGGCGCCCTTGCAGTGACATCGGAATGCGGTCCGCCTCGTGGCAGCGATGCTTCAGCCATTACCAAAAAGGCCGAAATGATCAGAAATCACGTTGACGCCATAAATATAACAGATAACCAGACATCGGTTACCCGCATGGCCAGTCTGGCAGCATGCATTCACCTCAAACTATTGGGGGTGGAGCCTGTGCTTCAGATGACCACAAGAGACAGAAACCGAATCGCCCTTCAGAGCGATATACTGGGCGCCGCATCATTTGATATAAACAATATTTTATGTCTTTCCGGCGATCACCAGTCATTCGGCGACTGCCCAACCGGCCAGAATGTCTTTGATATTGACTCTATGCAGTTGTTACAGACCGTGCGGCTCATGCGGGACGAGGGTAAATTTCTCGGAGGGGATGGGATAAAAAGACCCCCTTCAATGTTTGTAGGCGCGGCTGCGAACCCATTTGCGGACCCCTTCGAGATTCGGGTTCCACGACTGGCCAAAAAGATAGCCGCCGGAGCTGAATTCATTCAAACCCAGTGCATATACAACCTGGATAAATTTGAACTCTGGATGAAGCAGGTATGCGACAGGGGGCTGCATGAAAAGGTTTATATACTTGCCGGTGTGACGCCCTTCAAATCAGTAGGTATGGCCAAATATGTCAAAAACCGAGTGCCCGGCATGGACGTTCCCGACGAAGTGGTTAAAAGGTTAAGCGGTGTGCCCAAGGAAAAACAGGCCGAAGAAGGCATCAATATCTGTGTTGAATCCATTCAGCGGTTAAAGGAGGTCGAGGGTGTAAAAGGCTTTCACATAATGGCCATTGAATGGGAGGAGAAGGTGCCGGAGATAGTGGAAAGGGCCGGGCTGTTCCCAAGACCGGAGTAGGAGCAGTTTTAGGTATACGGTATACGGTGTAAGGTATACGGTATAGGGTTTACGGTTTGAGGTTTGAGGTTTGAGGTTTGAGGTTTGGGGCAGAAAAATTGGTCTCTGTCTCTTCCTATGAATTTAGGCTCCTCATAAGAATTTTCGGGTAAAGAAAGTGGTTGACCATCTTTTATGCTATTAATGACAGAAAAAAGCTATATCCAAATTTCTCAAAAGGCATAACTAGTGTCTTGATCTTCTTCTATCGCGGTCAACAACACTGCCGCGGTCATTCGCCCTTATCTCTTCTTTTTTTGCGTCGTCCCTGGACACTGCCGGTTTATCAGTATCTCTGGATTTGATTTCCCTTGTCTTATCTGAACTGTCTTTTCTAACAGTCCGGGTTGCTCCTGGTCTGGTCTCACGCTTTGTCGGTCTTTCATTTTGTACGACGTCTGTTCTTCGATCTTTGTTTTCGGGTCGGGGTTTAACATCAGGACGATGCCCTGCATCAGGCCTCTTAACCTCAGACTTCGGTTTGGCAATAGGACCAGGCATCGGTTTCACCGGCTGTGAACGGTGCTTCAAAACAGGTTGTTTTCGTTGAGCATCTGTTTTCGTCCTGATATCCCGGGTTTCAGTTCTTATTCGATCTGTATTTTTCTTAGGCGTTATAATAGCCCTATGAGGTTGTGATTTGACAGGAGGGTGGTAACCCGGTTTCGGCCTAACCGACGCCTTGTGCACATCTCTCCTTTTATGGTCCGGTCTCCAGTAACGAGGCTCCCCGTGTCTCTGATAGACATCATAATTCCTGTCGTATCGTTTTGTTCTGTCCCTGTTAATGATAACCACATTTCGCGAAGGCCAGTCAAAAACAGACCACCTGACAAATCCGAAGCCCAGGGATATCCTTGCAGAAAAGACTATGCCCGGGCTGTACACACGCACACCGGGATAATAAATTCTAAAAGGCCTGAAAGACGGGTATCTCCAGGGTCCGTAGATCACCAGCGGGTCATAGACAGGGACATAAACATAATTATAATGTACAGGCTCGATACGAATGATCTTTTTTTCAACAATCACCTTTTGTTCATCGGTTGTTTTCAGATTGCCCTGATCCCTTGCGCTGGTACGCAGATCCTGAACAACATCCATGACATCCTGCTGCTGATTCACAAAGGCATCGCCCAGTTTAGCGGTCCAGTTAAGATTTTCCACCATCATTCCAAGGATATTGGGATAGTTGCAAAGAGCGAGAACACTGGTATCCCAATCCTTGTCCTCAAGGGCCTTTTCAAGCTGATCGTCTGCCAGGTGAGGATTTCGGGCAAGCCATCTTTCCGCTTCTGCCACTTCAAATGGATATGATGAGGCAATCAGGATTTGAAGAAGCAGCACATCAGGGTAAAGGGCAATCGGCGCCAGCAGTTGCGCCAGTTCTTCATCATTTACACTCAGGGTTTCATTATAATCAGTATGAGTTTGCGCATTGGTCGTTAAAGGCGAAAAAATAAATGTCATTGCCATAGCCATCATTATGAGAAAAATTATTCTATTCATAGTTTTCATGATAAGGCCTCCTTTGAAGCTGTTTATTTCATTAGACACTATAGCTTCAAAAAAACTCAAAAATAATTACAATGAACTCGTATAAAGTCGAATTTTAGCCTTTTTTGTCATTCCCGTGACAACGAAAATCCAGTTTTTCAGGGACTACCCGCCTTTTGCGAGCGAACTATGGCTTATTCATTACATAAAATCGCATTTTACCTAGGAGGCTTTCCGAGAATAGTTTTTTGTACAATTTTAGTCATTCCTGCACAGGCGGGAACCCAGTCATTTCAGG
>CAZJOB010000141.1:0-8614 GCA_964547435.1 uncultured Desulfatiglans sp.
CAGAGGTAACTAGCACTTCCGCATCTTTACCCTTTTGTATTGATTCAATGAGGCTTCTCTCATGGCCTAAATCTTTTATGTTTTTGCCAATATTTTTTCTGTTCGGGTGTGTGATTACCTTCCCGTTGTTTGCAATCAGAAACCCGTATCCTACACCAAACGGCCTGATTTCCCCGACAAGTTTTTGAAATGAGGTCAGTTTCATGTTGACTCCCACAGTACCTATGAATCTTCCATCCCTCTGCACAGGCACTCCCATGGTGACCTTTACCTCATCGTTCTCTCGCTCTCCCCAGATAGGATCCAGTACAAACTCCTTATTTCGTTTTTTGGGAACGGAATACCAGGGCTTCTCAAAACTGTTATCGTATGCTCCAGTGGCTTTTCCTTCATTAATCCAGAAGTAACGGGTGAAGCGTCCATCCTTTCCATACCTCCTTTTAAATTTTTCGGCATAGTATGCATCTTTGCCGTCCAGTTGGTTGGGTTCAAAGGACGCCCAGAAACCGAAAAATAGCGGGTTTGATTGTAGAATTTCCATTAATTGATTATTTATCGCCTCCCTGCTTATATCGTCCGGATTCCTGATCGAACCCTCCAATACTTTGGCCATAGTGCGGCAGGTATTCATGGCAAGCTCCAATTCGGTAGCAACAATATATCCATAGCGTTTTGACATCTCAACGGTCCTTGCAAGCGACTCGGTCTCGGCTATTTCCGCGGCCTTTTGATATACATAGGAAATGGTAATTATGTAGGATATGACAATGATTCCACATATCAGTAATAGCATTTTGGTCCTCAGACCGATTCCTGTCATGTTCAATCTCCTTTTTGCATTACGATATACCAATCTTGATAATTTTTATGTTAAAATACCTAATTGACAGTTATTACATTCAAAAATTGTGCCATGTGACTTATGCTTGTTGATAATGGTTCAGAAGGATTGATTATTTGAATCAAGGCAGAATAACGTATCTTTTAAAATTGGAACTAAGAACATGTTGGCAAGAAAAGATATAGTTTAAACCGCTTCACCTTGTAGGTTCAAAGGAAGGTTCATTAACCTCAAATTGATGCAAAACCTTTCCTTCGGGCTTCAGCGTGTCAGGTCTGACAAAAGAGACCGTCAATTTCTCCTCATGGACATCCACCCAGGTATACCCTGAATCCGGCCAGTACTTTTCGTATCCGGTTTCGATCTTTGTAAACTTCCATGGAGCGCCGGCACTCCCCACACATGTGTAATGTATTCCATCGACTGGGATATCGGTAAAGACATGGTCATGCCCATAAAATAGTGCTGTAACATTGAATTTTTTCATCCATTTATGAATAAGTTTTTGTTCTCCAATGTGTGCAGCCTGTCCGCCGCCTCGGCCGTATCTGGAATTAAGATCATCTCCGGCCTTTCCACCGGCCGTATGGTGTATGTAAATAAATTTCCACTTTGCATTTGATCCTGAGAGCTTTTCATAGAGCCATTCTTTTTGCTTGTCTCCAAGGGTCCAGTCATTCGCCTTTCCTGTTTTGGAACTATGCACGTGCTCCGTGACAGTATATCCGGTCACGGTTAAAACCAGGTTAAGTGTATCACCCCAGGTAAAACCATAATAATCACCATATTCGTTTCCACCCTCCGGGTAGGTATCAGATAACGGGCCGGGCATCCAGGCCATGCGCGCCTTACGGGCCCAGGCCTTTTGATTTTCTGAGTGCCAGCCGTTTTCACCCTCCCAGTTGCCTATGACATTAAAGACAGGGATGAATGCCGTAAGATTCCCGAGTCCGTGTCTAAGCATGTGGTAGAGCACAGGTCCGGAACGCTCCTCTGTCATGGGACCGCCGTGTGAAGTAAAGGTCTGTATGTTATCACCCAGCATAAGCAGAAAATCGGGTCTTCTGGCTAAAATCGATCTGCTGATATTCGAAAGAATTTTAAGGCGGTCCGGTTGATTCGGAGTAATATGAGAATCGGAAATCATCGCGAATGAAAAGGAAGACTCGCTGGTTCTTTGGGTCATGAAACTGCCCTTTGTCTGAGGGATAAAGGCTTCAGCACCTTTTGGCCGGACATGAACCTGGTATTCATAAAGAGTATCAGCCAGCAACGGATGTAATAGAATGTTGACCGGACTATGTTTATCAACAGAAAAGATTTCGGTCTTATTCCAGGGAACTGTTCCTGACCCCCGGAACCCTATGAAGCATTCCAGAGGATTTTTTCCTCCGACAACATTAACTGTAATTCCGGAATCTGTCGGTTTAACCAGGCACGGAGGGACGAGGAGGAACCCGGAGTCACCCGATCCGGCTTCACTACCTTTGGACACAGGAGATGCTTCTTTGTCATTAGCAATAAGTAGAGACGCCCGGCCGAGCGTCTCTACTTCGGGTAGTATTGCTGTTCCAACGCCTGCTGCAACAAGCTGCTTAATGAATTTTCTTCTTGTAAGATGATCCATGTTAATCAATGTTCCAAATGAACAAATGTAGAGACGCCCGGCCGGGCGTCTCTACTTCCAAACCCTTTTCCACATTTTGACGCCCGGCTGAGTGGCGCCTTCCAGATTCACTCTTGGTTTCCATGCATCCCTGATATCTTCTGCAATTTGCCCCTTGGGGGTTAAATCCTTACTCTTCAGACCAGGATAATCCGGACCATATCGATGCGCCCTGAATACCATATTGTTGGCCTGAAACCCCACATCATCAAACCAGCTTTTAATGCCTCCGCTGGTAACAGGGTTTATATATTCCCACACCACTTCACCTTCCTTTGTAACCTCGAATATATGCCCGTGATTTCCGGAACAGACCATGGTGTTGCCATTGGGGAGTCTCTGGGCTCCTGAGATATGGTGCGAATAAAAACTGTTTTCACTTTTTGATTTGTACTCCCAGACGATCTCACCGGTTTCCGGGTCCATTTCAATAACAGACGAATAGTTTACAGGAGGACGCGCCCAGCCGTTGTTGTATATAAGAATGTTTCCTGCCCCCGGAAGGCCTTCCTTTATCCAGTGCGCGTCATGGGGGCCGTAAAGGATCTGGTTCCCGGGTGTGGTGAAGGCCGGAGGATCGCCTGCCCCGTAGGCATAGGGATTTCCCCACCTGTAGACAATTTCACCGGTTTTATGATCAATGATATAGAGTTCCCCAAACTCCCTTGAATCAACAAGTATCTGATCGGTTTCAGAATTATAATCAACAGTGTTAAAGTGGGTCCAGTCGGGGTTTGCGAACCTGTGCTGAGGAAGCACTGCTGTTATAAAATTTACATCAAGGTGATTTTTTGAATTCATACCCCTGTGTTCCCATGCGCTCCATTTCCAGACGACCTTTCCGGCGGAGTCTACTTCATAGATCATATCAGGGGCTAAACCCCTTTCGGTTGTCTGTTTGGGATCTCTGCCCCCTGCAATCGCCTCTTCTTTACTTACATGCTCCCAGGCATTGGTCAGTGTGTTTCCATTGGGCAGCCTGACAAAATCATGATGGAGGGAGCCTTCTTCAGGTCCCGGAATCCATTCCCACACAACATTTCCATCCCAGTCTATTTCTCTTAAACCCTTGGCGCCTCCTCCAAAGTTAAGTCCTTTATTTGGATTTGGATTAGGTTCGGGCTTTTTCATAGGAGTGCCTGGCTCTGGCTTTGGTGCAGGTCTTTCGCGGGTATTTCCCAGGATGTTGCCGTTTTCCAGCAGAATGTAATGCAGTCCCGGAGGATCGTCCTTATGTACCCAGACATGCACCACATTTCCCAGCATATCAATCAGGTATGTCTTATCTGAGAACATGGGGCTGAACAGGGTGTAGCCTTCATATGTCTTTGCTGCATTGTACTGGATAAGCTGTGAAGGGCCGCTGTGGGATTCATAGGCCTGAGCGGAATTAAGGCATAAGCTCATGAACAGAAAGATACCAAAAAATATAATCCATTTTCTCATTTTTTTTCTCCTTGTCTTTTTGTTAGTAGCTACGGGTTTATTTTATATATATTTTTCTTCGTATTCTGTCATGTTATTAATCATGTAATATTTACAGGGCACATTAACAAAATCATAAGCCTAAAACAAGTGGTTTTGTTTTTTGTAAAGGATTGACAATGCCCGAATGCACGAATAATCTGAAGACAATTTTTATGAGCTCGTAAAAAGATTTTTTATGCTGAGAATACCATGAAAATGGCTTTTTACGCGTTCATCAATTTTAGATATTCACAGGAGGCATTCATGCAATAAAAAAGAAGCTGATAGCAACAGAAGAGCCTGATACAAACAGGTATCTTGATAATGTTGTCCGCGTTACCTATAAGACACTGCCCGCGCCCGATTTCTGTCACCCTGAGCGAAGCGAAGGGTCTCTGTTTTATGACCAGTCACATGCCGGATCACGCCATTCAGATTAACAGATTCATGAGAGATTCTTCGCTTCGCTCAGAATGACAATTTAAAATGCTCAGGTGACAACTAATAATTAGGTAGATAATTCAATCATTGTGAATGCTGGAATCCCAACAGTGTCATTCCGGAGCTTGTTGAAAATCCCGATGCTGTTTTCGGGGCCTGCCGGGTCGTAGCCTTAGAGTAGCCTGGACTCCGGAATTCAGTTTTTGCTTCTTGTCTTCATTTCATTTTTTCTGGTCAAACACACAGCATCCCATAAACAGATCTACGTGTTGGCAATCTATAAAAACATGATAGATTCCTGAATCAAAGCCTGCTCCGCACTTGATGCAGGGGCGGGAATCCAGTCTTTTCAGTTACTTATAGATTCCCGCCTGCGCGGGAATGACGTTTTTTGGACTTATTACAATTCCAACAAAGTTCTTTTAAACAACCAAACAGAAACGCCGGTCTGCAGCATGGTGAAAAATTTATGCAGGCCGGCGTTTGTTTATACTGTTATTCTAAGAATGTGGATTTACAACCATTGAATACGGGTTGTGAACATCTACCTCCATTCATCAATTCTTACAGAAGCGCCGGGCCTGAAACCTCCCATGCTAAAGTAATTATTGTTGGATGCACCGGTTACAATTACAGTAAACTGACCGCCCGGAGGCTGAATATACATGCCGTCACTTTTGGCATTTCCCTGTGCTTCCCTGACCCATTTTGTGAATTTTTCAACAGTATCATATCCTGCGTCCCTCACAAAATCCGCGATCGGAGGGCTTAAGACAGCGCAGGTGCCGAACAGGGTTCCATCCTGTGTTTTATATATGTCTTTGATAATCTTGGGGTAGTCCATTGTATCCCCCCAGACATTCGCATACCAGTTTTTGGCGGAAAGCACGCCCCAGCCCATGAACAGGGTGACAACGTTCTCGCCTTTCTGGAAATTTTCCAGTTTTGGCGCGGGCGCGCCCGGGAATGTCATCACCCCTTCCCCCCTTCCTATTCTTACTGAAAGCGGATCCCATGGTGATTTTTCTTCATTCTCGGCAATAATTATATTGAGCCCGTTCATCGGATTTCCTACTGTCCCCATATAGGTGTCCCCAACCTTGCCGCAGTTTCCTCCATTAATTGACAAAAGTGTCCAGGCTCGTCCTATGGTGGTGTTGGCATGGGCATAGGGTCCCATTGCGCCGTAGGTGTAATTGAGTCCTATCTCGTCGCGTATGTTCCCGTTGATTACAACCCCTGTGGCAAAACTGTTGTCTGAAACATCCATTGCCTCCGAACCCGTGGAGCCTATTGCAAGTATTACAGGGAAATATTCCGGTTTTGCCCCTGCCATAACAGCATTAATGGCCGCAGTCTTTACTGTGTATGACCAGGATTCAAATGTGGGCTTAAAGGGCGACATTTCTCCAAGTTTCTCATCCGGATCATGGCTGGTGCCTTTAAGCATTTCAGCGACCTTTTCTTCTGTGGGAAGAATGATTGGCAAGAAGTCTGTAAATCTCTTTTCGAGGAACAATTTATGAAGCTCATCGGCCGTTCCCGTGAAGGTCTCCGGCCCTTTGCCACGAATTACTTCCCCGGTCCTGTTTTCTTCGGCTGTCAGGGGCTTAGTGAGTTTTTCCACTATCTCGTCCAGTATGGGCCTGCCTGTAATAGGATTGTTGCCCAGAACAGTATCCCTGCGCAACTTTTCCGCTGTCTTGGCCCAGATAGGACCGAGTATATATTGAACCCTGATCCCGGGCATTCCTTCGGTAAGCGCGAAATTGGTTAATTGTTCTTCAAAGCTTGATACAGCGAGCGGAACAGCGGGTTTTTTGTATTTATCTTCAAAATTGATGGATAACCTGGTGACCCCAGGCGCGCAGACACTTCAGTGCCCGAGGGCGATTATCATCGCGTCGGCCTTTTGCCCCATTTCATCCCACAGGGCCGCGTCTTCACTGCCCATTCCGCCGGGTTTATCCCTGTAGATAAATTTGGTATCCGGGTATTTTTCTGTCATTACGGCTGTGAGTTCTCCAAGCAGTATGCCTGATCCCGGATAGCCGTCATTAACGATATAAATGGTTTTGCCGTTTATCGTATCCAGACGGGGCGCCATTGCCTTCAGCTTTATGGGCGGGGGCGTCCCAAGAGGATTCAATACAGTAAGAACAGGGTCTTTCGCGACCTCAGGCTGTATTGCCTGCGCCTTCTGTGTTTCCTGTACGTCATTCGAACCGCCCGAACACGCAAAGGTGAAACACAGGCCAATGAAGAGGGTTATAATTAATGCCATGTGAAATTTCATACCTGACTCCTCCCTTTAATTGATTTGATAAAATTTCCCTTTATCGGGACCCATTTTGGTAATAAATATTTAAAACAGCATATGTCCATTCAAAAATCTTTGATTTCTGAATGGACATGATAATTATATATGCTTCGGTCCCAAAACGAACAAAAGATAGCCCGAAGGACTCTAATAACAGTTATTCCAGCCGCATGAAAACATATTTTACGGCCATATCGCCATAGCCCATTTTACCGTCGGATGTAGGTTTTATATTTTCCATCCCGGGCATGACCATCTTGTCGTACTGGGGTTCCAGTATAAGGGTATTGTCATCTTCCATAGAACACTTGAAGGTCATTGATCCCAGGAAGGGAAACGCGGCCAGCTTATGCTGAACGACCATTTCCTTTCCGTTAAATTCATATGTCCCTGCATCGGCCATAAATGAACGGTTGGCAGCAGCGGCCTCGCCCGGGGCCGATTTCGGCGTGAAATCACGAATGGCGCTATAGTGCTTTTTAAATATATATATCATAAACTGCGCGTCATCCCTGGTCTTTTTATTTTCGCCTGTTCCGGTATCCATGTATTTAAGGGTCCACACACCCTGCATCTTCTTGCTGACATCCTTGACTTCGGCCTTGTTCCCCGCGGCATAGGCATATGAAAACGTAAAGGCAACCAAAACACATAAAAGCAACAGAAATCTTTTCATAATAATCTCCCCTTTCTTTGACATCAGACGTCCATGTTCTTTTTAAAGGTTTATAAATAACACCGCCATTTAAACCATTACAAAATAATTCTTATTCCACATCAAGCCCCCAGGCCTTGAACATGTCCTTGTAAAACTGAGGCCGTTCAAAATCCGGATGCATGGACATATATTGTTCCCTGTGTGAATACATCTTGCCGCCCATGCCTTTCAGACCGGCCATGAATCCTTCCATCTTTTCGCGGGGGACTGAAAGTATCATTTCATCTTCAGCAGCAAGGGCCCTCTGATATTCTCCTGGATCAGGAAGCACAACCACATATTTTCCGATCTTCATGGGATCTACCACGGCATGTCCGCAGGAAGGAAGAAACAGCTCAGTAACGACCTGGGACGTACCCCCGCCAAATGTCAGCGGCAAAAGAACCCCTCTGAGTTGCGCCGGATTCATATAGATCATAACAACATCAGGAATATAGGTAGCGCTCTTTAAGGGCGCTGTGACAATCCCGATATATTTTCCGGTCTCAAAGCTCATATAGGATTCTCCGAAACCCGCCATGGCCCCGCTCTTTTCGACCATTCCATAGGCAGTCATGGCGGTCGGACACCAGTGATCCTCCTTTAACATGGCCACTGTCTTCCCTTCCCGACGTGACATGCCGAATGCCTGACACTGGGCAAGGTGATAACCTCCATCCCTTTTGGGCCTGAACGCCCCTTTTGGTATGTCCTCCTCTTTTTCGAGCATCTTAACGGCTATGGGAGAAGTCCTCAGAAGCAATGTTGTCTCCAGATCCTCTCCATACTTATTAAAAGTGCTCAATTCAGACAAAGCAGCCCCTTCCGGGTTGTTTTTTTCCGCTGCCTGAGCACTGGAAATGACTGCACCAGATGCTGCCAGTGCGGCGGCTCCCAGCCCTACTCCTAAAACCTCTCGTCTTGTATATCCTTTTTTCACAGGTAATCCTCCTATGTCATAAAATTACTATCAATAGACTCCAGTATTTACGGCGCCCTATTCAACCCTGATAACACGATAGGAATGCGGTTTAACCGTAATAGCAAATGTCTTTCCTGTCGAAGGCTGCCCCCAGAATCCGGGAATATTCGCGCCTTTCAGCGTCTCGCCGGATAGAATATCTTCTATGCCTTTATCCTTTGCCGTGACAAGCTCCACATTCACGGGCTCATCCCTGAAGG
>CAZJOB010000142.1:0-8570 GCA_964547435.1 uncultured Desulfatiglans sp.
AGATCAATATCTTCGGAATATCTCCTGGCCGGATGAAAATAGAGCTTATGCAAGGCGGTTCCGCCTCTGAAGGCCAGTTTTTCTGATAGAAATTCATTCTGATACATTGAGGCTACGGCCCTGCTGATAATCAGGTCCTGTTCAACCTGGGCATCCGAGACCCATGGTGTCGATTGTCTCCATGCAGTGATATCCGCCTTTGGGATCATAGATCTCCCTCAATATCCAGATTAACAAGGATTTTCCATCGCTCGTCCTTCTTCACTCCCTTGGCAGGCAAAGATATATCCAGTTTTACCGGAAACGTTTTTTGTCTTTTCACCCATTCGAATAGAGGCTCGGCCAGAGATGTGAATCCTGCCTTCTCCAATAGAAATCCAAGCCTCTGCACATATGCCGCATTCCCATCAGCCTTTGCGGCAGCTTCCAGCTTTCTGGTTTCCATTGATTCGCCCAGTTCCTGCAGAACAGTTAAGACACGGTCAATTCCGCCTATACGTCTGGAATAACTAATAAGGTCAAGGGCGGTAGCCTCCGGTGTGGATACAGGGATGTAACCTGTCTGGACCTTTACACTGGTTAAGGTAACTTCATCAAGACTGGCCCGCGAAAAGAAGCATATCGTCAGTCCACGTATTTTTATTTCCCTTAGAGGCCCGGTTGTCACCACATGAAATTGTTGAGGTTGCTGGTGTGCGGCGCCATGAAGGGCTGCGGCGCTAAGAAGACCAACATAGTAAGATTGGCCTATGTACCCCATCAGGTCATCTATAAACCATTCTGCAGGCAGAACGCCTGTTGCCGAATATTCCAGGGGGATAATTATGTAGAAACCGCTACGAATTCGGCAGACCCTGTTTTTATAGGCCAATCTCATGGCCACTTTTGCGAAGGCCGACTTGCTTATTCGCAGATATTCAAGCGCCTCTTCGCGAGTAAAAAAATAAAGGCCTTGCGACTGTCTGGAGTCGATCCATGTAGACATATCCATAGGTTTAAAAATTTTTTTAACAGTCATGACATACCCCATAATCAAAGTTCATATTTGCAAATAAGACCATATTGTGTCCTTTTTTGCAAATAATAACTTTTAAAATCGACTGTATGGTATTTCATCAAAATGGATAAGGCCCAGTTTAAAGAAAAACTCACGTATCTCTTCTCTTAAAATCTGGTGAGATAATGCACCTTTGAATTCGGTCACGAATCCTCCTACCAGAACGATTATGTCTGCAAGCGCCTTTTTTACTTCTATTTAGTCACGTCAAATTATGCCTCTTATTTACTCCGGCATCTAATATGACTGATCCAAGCATTACAGATACTTAACCTGATTCTATAAGGTTGACAACTAAATTTTTAACGAGGGTCCCGGTTTAATGTTAAGAGTAAAGACCTGACACCTATGTTTTTCTCTTTGTAGCCGAAAAAGGAAAGGTATGAAGGTGTTGATTCACATTGACACACAAGGATGAACTCCCTATACTTTTTATCTAAAAAAATGAAATTACTAATCAGAGATTATTTCGATATGCACAACTGCGGAACGGATATCCGCACGGAAATTATCGCCGGGATCACGACCTTTCTTGCGATGATGTACATTGTTGCGGTGAATCCGGTTATTCTCGCTGAAGCAGGCATACCCCATTCGGCATCCACGACCGCCACGGTGCTGGTTACGGCTTTCAGTTCTATTTTAATGGGCATTTATGCCAGGACGCCTCTCGTGGTCGCTCCCGGAATGAGTCTTAATTATCTGTTTGTAACAATGATCCTACGTTCTGAAAACGTCAGACTGGAAACCGCTTTGGGATGTGTTTTCTATGCAGGCGTGATCTTTTTCTGCTTGATACTTTTTGACCGCCGCCATCTGTTGATCAATGGAATTCCACGCATGCTCCGCTACGGCCTGGCGGGCGGTATCGGGCTGTATATTGCAATAATCGGAATGAAGTCGGCAGGATTCATAGAAGGCAGACCGAACGGCGGACTGATGCTGGGAGAAATTGATCCGGCTTTCATGTCCTTTATTTTCTGTTTTGTAATCACGGCAGTACTGGTAATGCGTCGAATCAAGGGGGCTTTTATCTGGAGTATAATCATTTCAACTCTGATAGCTCTGCCGCTTGGAAGGTTATGGGGAGCTACTTCAGTTGTCGTCTGGAAGGGTCTGTATCAGGCCCCGGATTTCAGCCTTCTTTTTAAACTCGATTTTATAGGCGCCGCGAAGCTGCTGCATCTGTCCATGATAATAATCCTCATCTTCAGCACGTTTTTTGACAGCTATTCAACCTGCGTCGGGGTCAGTGAAGCGGGAGATTTAGTCGATGGCGATGGTGAACCCGCAGCAGTAAGAGAAAGTCTGATTAGCAATGCAATTGCACTTGTGATATCCGGAATTATCGGCGCAAGTCCGGCGACGGCTTATATAGAATCATCCACCGGAGTCAGGGCCGGCGGAAGAACCGGCCTGACTGCTGTTGTGGCCGGGTTGTTATTTCTGCCGTTTCTGTTTTTATCTCCCCTGATAAATCTGGTCCCCTCTATAGCCACGGCGCCCCTGCTGATTATTGCAGGTGTGTTTATGTTAAAACCCCTGATCTATGTGCGCTGGGAGCGTTTTGATGAGGCAATACCATTTTTTATTACCATGATTACTATGCCCTTGACCGAATCCATTACTCAGGGCATCATTTGGGGAATATTGAGTTGGACTGTAATAAAAATAGGATGCGGTAAATTCCGCCAGATTTCATGGATCGTTATGGTATTCGATCTGATGGCAGTTTTTCTGCTGTTGAATCTGGAGATTTTCCGCCATTAGGCAACGTCCGAACAATCATTGAAAGCCGATGTTAATTAAATCAGTCAAAAAAAATACCTCATACTTTAATCCTGTAGATAAATACACTGCCTTATTTCATGAATTGCTAGATTCCCCCGGCAGGATCGATATAGGAAAACTCGAAAATGCCCATCGCAGTATTGATTCCAGCCTGCATCGATCAACGAATCAGGATCATATTAATCTTTCAGCATTTATCTATTCTGCCGAGCGGCTTCCGGATTGTCTGCCCTTGATCAATCGCATCATTCTCGGGTCGACTGAAAAGGTATTTTTTGAAAGCGGTTTTGATCATGTCCTTCTATGGAACAGGGTCGACGCCCATCGCCGTCGGCGCCGTGCCCATTTTAACGGACATAACACCGTGGCTATTTTTATCAACAATATTACCGATTACGATGACCTCATTCCATCCCTGTGCGCCTATCAGATCGAATGGAATGCAATGCATCGCCGTCTGCAGGCTTCTCCATTTATAACTGCATTAAAACAGGGTATAGACCGGGCTTTCGAAATTGACGCTGAAATCAGACATTTATTCAATGTCAATGAAAAAGACTGGAGGCTTCTTCACAGGCTATGGTCAGATAACTGGGCCAGAAATCTACATCTGATTGCCGGGGCCCCTAAAAATATCATTGTCGAGCGTCTGCCCTTAAGGAGCTCCGATTTTGTTAAAACCTTTACGAACTGGTTTGGGGCGGTTCAGAATCATTTCGGGGATATAGATTTTTCCTCGCGTCCGATCTATGTTGTTTCAAGCAACACCCACAGCCTTGCCAACCTGATTTCCGGTTTTGGCCGACAGCATCAGGATGAAATTATTACAGACACACTTGATCAGGTTATTGATGATGATGAGGATTACCTGCGGCACTACTGGAAGCAATTAAAATACGAAGACGAAACTTTGCGTTTAAATTTTCTTTATTACGCTCAACGCTCCTTCCTTGAACGGCATCCCGGGTATATTCCACAAAAAATAGACCTGGAAGAATCCGCGGGAATAAGGCGCTGTAACCTTGATCAGTATCTGGATATCGAGGCGCAGGTAATCGAGTTAGATAAAATAGACTTTCGCAGGCTGGATTCAGGCTTAAGACACTTCCAGGCTGATCAAGATTCAAATAATATGCGGTTTGGCCGTTGGAAGCAGGAAAAGGCACTTATTTTTAATTTTGATTACCCTCTGGGTTACGCAGCATATTACCTGATGAAATTGATTTTAACAAAAGCCAAAAGGATCAAAGGCGTGTTCATTCTTGGCAAATCAGCCGCCATGATAGGACGAATTGGCGATATAATGATACCGACCGTGGTGCGCGATATACATTCCTCTAATCTGTATCGCTTTTGCAACACCTTTTCAGCCGGAAGACTGGCGCCTTACCTGTCTGCTATTGCCGTTTTCGATGAACAGCGTACTCTTACAGTCAGGGGCACCTTTCTCTACTCCATAAAATCGGTTAGAGATTTGCAGGGGATTGATTTTACAGGCATCGAGATGGAAACCGGGCCATATTTTTCTGCGCTTCATGAACACCTGAAGGGTGTGAATGCAGGAAATAAAAATATTATCGAAATACGCTCGCCTTACCCGATAGGCGTTTTACATTATACTTCGGATACGCCCTATAATCTGAGAGCCAGTCTGCTGAGTCAACGCATGAGCGCAAAGGGGCTCGAAGCCACCTATGCCTGTTCGCGAGCGATACTGGATTATATTGCCAAAAGCTATGGTCAATGGGAACGTTCATGAAATAATGACTTCATTACTCTATTATTTTAAGATTCATCTCTTCCATTAACGCCTTGCCCCTTAAAACCGATCTGCTTATTCACGGATTGGGTCAGTCCCAATTTTCAGGCTAAGCATGTGGCTGTTAAGCCCAATTCACGAACCGCCCAATAACAAAATACACTTCTTGGTTTTATCAGCCTCTTGTGTTTCTCTTGTGTTTACCAGGGGGATATTTTTCCCTTTTTCCAGAATTTGCTTTCAATTCATTATTTAATGGACGTTATATATTAAAAGATCAAAAGTGTCCCGGAGTTTGCTGGTTTTGCCCTCAGACTTCACTGTCCCGCCCAAGGCGGGACTTGCCGGGCTTTAGGCAGGAGGGAATTGGGAGAAGCTCCCTCACCCACTGGGTTACTATAGCCAATTTCATCCTATATATAGGAATCCTAAGGCTCCGAGCTTATCTCGGTACGATGATTTGCCTTGTTAGGCGTTTTAAGTTGTAAGTCGCTCAACTCTTTAGGTAATTTTTTCCTGCCGATTGGAAAAAAACTCCTGAGTCTATAAATCAAGAAAAGGTTTTCAACCCTTAAATAAATAACTATATCAGATAGATATATATCACACCAAATCACTGGCATTAATATTGCGTTGCTATTTACAAACCAAAAATAATCGATAAAACCAAAAATGGAGATGAACATGGAAATTATTAATATTGTTCCTGCTGGAATAGCTTCTATGGGCCTTTCCCAAACAAAAAGCAATGCCACCAAGTCCTCTTTCGGGGTTTCAGAAACAAACCAAATAGAACCTGTATCTATTTGGCGCAAAATTGCCTCAAAATACGATGTTCGCAGTATAAGTACCGAAGAAACTGCCAATTTGTCGCAAGAGCTATATGATGCTGGTGAAATATCTCTGCTCGATCATGCAGTGTTGTCCTTTGATCCTGATCATAATATTCCGTATGGCACTGGCTTCCTAACTCAGGCAGATAGTACGGGACATCGTGACTTAATTTCAGAATATGAGACCCGAATTGACATGGATAAAAAAATGAGTAACAGCCGAAGTCTTGTTAATAATGAACGAGTTCTCGAATATTTAGAACGCCTTGATGCAGCTAAAAAGGCTCCTATTCATATTGTCGCCTAACCCGGACCGGTTCAGGAGGAGCGTGGTTTTTACGCTGTCACCTGAAGCCGGAGTTTAAAACCGATTTTTACTGCTATTTAGCGACTTCGATTTATATAACTGCTTATTATTACAAGATAAATTTGATTCGATTTTCCTATTTAGCAATTTTGGCAACGTTGCCATTTTTGCTGAATAGGGCCTTTACAGTGGATTTTATCTAAGCCCTGAAACATGCTGAAGTATAAAGATTATCTCTTTTATTCCGATTTTGTTATCTACAGTTACAGCAATATTTGCTTCATTGAAAACTGGTTGAGGCGGTTCAATTTCAACCAGTATTTGAAACAATAAAATTGTATCCATAAGGTCAACAGAACCATCGTTGTTAATGTCGCCTTTTATTATTGGAGCAAAAGGGAAGTTATCAATATCATCGGGGAGGCCGTCATTGTCATCATCCGGGTCGATTTTATCGCCTGTACCATCACCATCCGAGTCCATTTTTCTCAATATTACCCCATTATCGCCAACCACCCAGATGTTTTTGGAAGTCCCCCATACACCTTCCAGACTCTGAATTGTGTTGCTCTGCTCCCTGGTCCAGTTAACACCGTCGTAGCGCAGTATCGTGCCGTTGGCCCCTACCGCGTAGACGTTAGAAGGACTTAAACCAAACACATCGGACAGGCGCTCGTTGGTGCCGCTATTGTGAACCGACCATACTGTTCCATCGAAATGCAGGATCGTTCCGAAATCGCCAACAATGAATATATCGTTCGGGCCGCTGCCCCAGATGCCGTTCAGGCTTTGTATTGAAGGGACATCCTTCATACGCGACCATGTATCTCCGTTGAAATGCCGTACTGTGCCTTCCACGCCGACGACGTAAATGTTATTTGAATCCGTGCCCCAGATATCATATAGATCAACAAAGGCATTACTTTCCATGCATTCCCAATTGGGGCTCCTGTCATGTCTTCTTAATATTTTGCCGTCCTGGCCCGCGACAAATATATCATCACTTGTAATGCCCCAGATAGCGTACAATACCCCCGCAGGAACTCCTTCGCAGGAGATGCCATACCATGAAAGAAAGTCGTTGCCATTAAGATTGGCGATCTGGCCGCTCCATCCGGAACCCCAAACGTCATTGGCATCAAAGCCCCAGATGCCGAAACGTCCGAGAGTATTCGTAATATTTATATCATGCCATTGATCGCCGTCGAATTTATATAAATATGGTACTTCTCCTACGGCATAGATAGTCTCATCATTATAACCCCATATGCCATGGAACGCCGGTCTGCTACTGACACTAAAAGTCCAGCCTGTATCGGCCGGCCCCCGGGGAGAACCGATTGGTGCGGGAAAGTTCAGCGGTTGCCGCTGCAGCAATCGACCGTAGATCACAAATCCTTCTTCATCTGTGCCCTGGCACCAGGCTGCCAGATAGCGGTTGTTATTATAAGCCAGCGCCGTAGACCAACCCTGATGCCAAAAAAATGTGGCGATAGGAGCGGTAGTCTGCTCATCGAAAACCTGTCCATTAGTTGAAACGGATCGACCAATCATATCATGGAGGCGGAATTTTGCTGGGGACTGATCAATATGCCACATGGCGAAGAAATCTTCGCCGTTAAAGACTATCATGGGCGATGCCTGCCCAAAGCCATAATTATCAATCTTGATCACGGGATTATCAAGGACAGCACCGGATATGGATATTCGCGCGCCGTAGATGGAGCCGTTATATGAGTTGCCACCTTCTGAGTTATGCCAGATAGCGAAGTAATTTGTACCGTCGAAAACGATGGAAGTATTGCCTTCATCGCCAGGAAGTGAGGAAATGGTAAATACGCCGGGGCTGAGCACCTCGCCGGCTCTGGATACGATTGCGCCGAAAATATCCAGTCCATTGGCGCCCCATCCGTGCCACATTATCAGGTAATTTGTGCCGTCAAAGGCGACATAGGGATAGAAACCGTTGCCGATGAAAAAACCGTCCTCACCATCGAGGTTCTCAAGGTCGCTTGTTATTCGGGCTGCCCGGATCTCCGATCCCATAGTTCTCCATGTAACCAGAAAATTTTCACCGTCAAAGGCGATGGATGGCATACGCTGGGGCGACATTTTTCCTGTTGTTATATCAACACCATTGGGATCCAGGACCGTGCCATCAGGAGAAACACGGGCAGCTACTAAACGATAATAACCATCAACGCCTGTTCGATTAGCAACCCATACAACGACAAAATTTGTGCCGTCAAAGGCGACACTTGGAAAATATTGATTCCCTGGGTTGGAGTCGATGTTGGCAAAGGTAGAAATTACGATTCCCCCCAGATCAAGAACCGTTCCATCATGACCGATACGAGCGCCGTAGATGTCCCAGTTGTTGGTATTAAAATCGCGACCATCCCGCCATACGATTAAGAAATTTGTGCCGTCGCTGGCAATGGCAGGTTTTCCCTGCGTAACATCACCTCTGCTGACTACCGATGAGATAACAAAAGGGGCGCCCAACGGCACTGACACGTCGGCCCGAAGCGGATACATGCATGAAAATAACAAAAGAAAGGTAACTAGTGCGACATACAATAATCGAATTGAATCATTCATTAATCGAGTCATACGTTTTATCCCTGATTGTCCTTTATTCAAGGTCTATTTTTTCAGGTTTTGAATTTTTTTTAACAGTCATGACATACCCCAAAATTAAAGTCCATTTTTGCAACATGACCATATTGTGTCCCTTTTAGCAAATAATAACTTTTAAAATCGACTGCATGGTATTTCATCAAAATGGATAAGGCCCAGTTTAAAGAAAAACTCACGTATCTC
>CAZJOB010000143.1:0-8542 GCA_964547435.1 uncultured Desulfatiglans sp.
CTCCATGCCGGTTTGATACCGCTTGTCAGAGTCTTTGGAAATGGCCTTTTTTACAATCCTTTCCAGTATTTCAGGCAGTTCGGGTCGTATATCCAGAATTGATACAGTATCCTGGTATGTAACCTTATAGGCTACCGTAAAGAAGTTGTCTCCTTCGAATGCCTTTCGACCGGATAAAAGTTCATACAGAACACAACCAAGAGAAAAAATATCATTCCTCCTGTCAACTTTTGAGGGCGCTTTAATATGCTGAGGCGACATGTAACTGAATGTGCCGGTGATTGTATCTTCTTTGCCATCGTCAATAGCTTCAGACAATACCTCCTTACTCATTCTGGATATACCAAAATCGGTAATTTTAACGGTCCCTGAGCTGTCAATCATTATGTTGGCGGGTTTGATATCCCAATGTACAATACCTTTATTATGGGCGTAATCCAGAGCCTTACAGCAGTCATAGATGATATCAATTACTCTATCTACGGGCAGAAGATTATCTGCTCTACAGAAATCTTTCAATGTAGGGCCATCAACATGCTCCATGGCAATATAGCATATGTTGTCTTCAACATCGACATCAAAAATCGAGACTATGTTAGGGTGGTTGAGTTTTCCGGCCATTCTGGCTTCATGGAAAAATTCCTTGCGGAAGGTGTCCTGCAGACCGGAAGAAGTGTGCCCGGTTTGAAGGGATATCTTTATGGCAACAAACCGGTCGATATATGGATCATACCCCAGAAGAACTGATCCCATATTACCCCTTCCCAATTCATTGAAAATGGTGTGTCTGCCTACTTTTTTCATGATCCCTTTGCCTCCGGGCGGGACAAAGCCGGATAGTATTTCTTCATCAATCAAGTAATGGGACCCTCCTTTTCAGAGTATGAATATATGTCAATTGACATTGTGTTTCAACAAATAAGCTTCATGAAAATAATCTCCATAAAGGGTGCATGCTCCAACACTAAAACAAATAGGCAAAGATTTTGAAGTGTCCTTTTTCACTTATGGACCCTATACAACACAGATACCCTATGGTCTAAATAAGTGGAAAATGAGGTTTGATAAAATTGGAAGGATCAAAAATAAGCAGGTTGAATTAATCGTAGAATATGATTTCCCTGATAAGCTGAAGTATGGAAATTTAGGCAAGGATCTAAATTGAAATTAACCTCGAACAAAGCTAACAAACAAAGACTTTCACCTGATAGTAAATATCATATTGATTTCCCAATGTTAAAATGTTAGTTTTGAGACATGAAAATGGATCGAAAACATACAGAAATATACAAAATGACCGACAATCGTAATTTGGATTATGTTGCCGGCACTGCCGAAGAACGTATTCTTCTAGTCTGGCCGTTAACAAAAGAAATCGCCTCTCTAAGCATAAAGCACGATGTTGAACGAAGATTACAGAGACATATTACAAGCCTTATTCGACGAAAAGGTTAAGTATATCCTTATCGGAGCATATGCGCTTGCTGCCCACGGATATCCCAGAGCTACTATGGATATCGATATCTGGGTTATGCCATCTCCAGATAATGCTGAAGCCGTACTTAGAGCACTGCGTAGTTTCGGTGCACCACTACAAAATCTTACCAAAAAGGATCTGGAGGAAGACGGAACTGTCTTCCAAATAGGAGTTGCTCCGAGGCGCATTGATATTATCACCGCAGCAACAGGGCTTAACTTTGAGCATACCTATCAGAATTCAGTTTTGGTAAACATAGATGGAATTGATGTGCATATCCCTTCGATAGCTGACCTTATCATCAATAAAAGAGCAACAGGAAGAACAAAAGATCTTGCTGATGCAGAAGCTTTAGAATTTTTAAAGACTCCGAACAATGGCATTGAGTGAAACAGTGAAACCGTCCATAAGAAACTGCTCCTGAGCCGGCCAGTTAACCCTAAATAGGATATATTAATTATGGCTATCTCATTTGATGATCTCGATAACGCATTTTTGTTTGTCAGCATGGATCAGAAATACATGCATAGTGTCTACCTGTGTAAAGAAACGGGACAATTTTTCTATGCTTCGGAAATGGGTGATCCGGATGAACTTCCGGAAGACATTGACGATCCGGATAAATATATAACCATTCCTCATAAAAACGATCTTGAGCTTGGTAAAACCCTTGTAATTGAATTCACTTCAAAATATCTACCGGAAGAGTTAGATAGAGTATATTCGATTTTTCGACGGAAAGGCGCATATTCAGGATTCAAAGATCTTTTGGAAAGCAAGGGTGTCCTAAAAGATTGGTACGAATTTGAAGACCAACGTCAAACAATAGCGCTTAAAGAATGGTGCAAGGAAAATAAAATAGAAATTAAGGGTTAACCTGTCACACCACAAGCCCGGATTCTGGTTGGGTTTGGACGTATGTATAAATAACTCACTCCGGAGGGAAGTTCCGGAATCACAATTAAAAACCTCAATTTTTGAATATTAAACCATATTTCTACCCATAAATTCTTACGAAGAGCTAATTGCCAAAGAGCGTCCGGATTCACATATCAGTTTCCCCTCCCCTGGTGTAATTGGCCAGGGGTTGGGGCAAACAGTCTATTTCTTTTAACAACACCGCTTTCTAATTCTGCAGCTTTTTTATATGAATATCACCATTAGTGGTTTGCAGTTCTATTCTGTCTCCTCCGCCATTAATATCTCCTTCAGCAGTTATACTTTCACTTTCTTCACCTTTTATTGACAAGGGAAAATCCGAATAAATTTTATAATCGCGAACCGCAGACCAGGTTATTTTTAGATTAGCCGAAACCGTTGCCTCGACCTTCTCGGGCAGATAAACAGATATTGAACCGCCTGAGGAATGCAGATTAACATGTGTATCTTTTCTTTTATCCGTTTCGACCATCTCGGCTACAATTGAACCTCCTGAAGTATCAGCATCAATCGCACCTTTTGTCTGCAGAATCTCTATATTTCCGCCGGACGTTTTTGCCCTGACAGGACCTTCACTTGATCTGACGGAAAGGTTCCCTCCGGAAGTTTTGACAATGACCTTTCCCTTGCATCCTTCAACTTTTATCGATCCGCCTGATGTGTCAGCATCAACATCACCATCGGTCATCCCGATGCTGATGTTTCCACCTGAGGTATGCACTTTAACATCACCATCTGAGGGTCCGATTTTAATGCTGCCGCCCGAAGTATGAGCATTCACACCATTTCCACCCTGATCAATCGAAATACTTCCTCCTGACGTATGAATAGAAGAGGAGCCGGTTATTCTTCCAAGACTGACACTTCCTCCTGATGTGTCCACTTTGAGGTCTCCATCAACATCAGCAACTTTTATGCTGCCCCCGGATGTACGCGCATCCACTTTTCCCCTGGTAACATTGCCTATGTCAATGCTCCCGCCCGATGTATCGACTTTAACTATTCCGGTGACGTTGCCAACTTTAATGCTTCCTCCGGATGTATGTGCATCTATATTGCCGCTTTCAACATTCCCGATAGAAATACTGCCACCGCTTGTATTAATTTTGACATTGCCGCTGATATCAGCGACATCAATGGAACCCCCACCGGTTCTTAAGTCCGCATTATATATTCCAGGGACAATAACATGAAATTCAACCTGAATGCGGTTGCGCCTTTCATTCCTGCCTTCAATAAAAATATCATTACCTCTCTGTTCAAGCTGCACTTCGAACATGTCCAGTCGTTTCCGGCTTGAAGCATTTTTTCTGACAGATACCGACACCTCATTTTTATCCCATGTTCCAACCTCGATAGAGCCTATATCACTTTCAATAACAAGTGTTCCGCCTTTATCTACCGAAAAAGTCTTTTCAATCTTCTGAGTTTCAGCATGGGCAGCTATTGCCAGTGTTAATACTGCAAGCAGTATAAAAGGGTATAACGATATCTTGATGAACATTTTCATTTTTTTCCTCCTGAATAATGAATTGTCAAAAAAAGAAGTGTTAAAAAAAATATACTCATATATTTATAGTACAGATAAAATGAATGGTTACACATTTTAAACCAATAAATAAACATGGCCTCAAAACCATTACTATCTTTAACGCATTACAAAAAGCATAAACTGTGCCAAAGGCAACAATTCTTATTTAAGCTATTAAATCAATATATTAAGCGTTTTTTGACAGCAGGCCGGAAAAATGCGGTTGGCAGACAAAACCAATTTATAGCGTTTCATACCATATTGAAATGCCAATCAATTTGTCCTAAAGGTTTTTCTGATCAGCCTTCCGATCTTGTTCGGCTCCTTCTCAGGTACAATGCCGCTGTCGGACTTCTCGAACGCGTTCATGCCGGGATTATGTTATTCACTTTCCCCTGCCGATCCCTTTTACTCCAAAGGATACGCCTGAGATATCAATGCCTTTTTGACCTGAATGATATGATATTTCTGTTGATATCATCTAATGAATGTATTATTTATTCCCACCGGAGGGCACAAAATCATGGAAATAGAGAAAACTCTGGAAGGCTCCAAACTGATTATCGCTGTAAAAGGAAGAATCGATACCCTTACAGCCACCGAACTTCAAACCGCAATTGATTCCGGCGATGGTATAAACGAACTGGTACTGGACTTTGATTGTGTTGATTACATCTCATCAGCAGGGCTGCGCGTCCTGCTTACAAACCAGAAAAAGATGATGGGTCTTGGGAGAATGTCCATTCTTAATGTCAGCAGTGGCATAGATTCTCTTTTTCACCTGACAGGCTTTTCTTCTATTCTCACATACGAATTAAAGCCCAGGGAGCTTTTCCTGGATGGTTGTGAACTGATCGGCGCCGGCATTACCGGAGAATGCTATCGGGTTGATGATGAGACGATACTAAAACTCTATTTTGAAAATATTCCCGATGCTGTCGTAAAAAGTGAAAAGGCTCTTTCAAAAGTTGCTTTTATAGCAGGTCTTCCTACTGCCATCTCCTTTGATATCGTGACCGTCGAACAACGACGTGGAGTGCTGTATGAGATGCTGAAAGCAGACACCATGTCCAAATATATCATCAGGGATGCAAATCATCTTGAAGATCATGTGAAGAGATTTGTGGAACTGTGCAAGACCATTCACAGCACAAAGGGTGACCCCGCGGTATTTCCCGAGGCGAACCTGAAAATTGCCTCCTGTGTCGATCAGTGCGATTTTCTTACCGACGCTCAAAAACATGCTATCAAACGCCGCACGGAAAGTCTGCCCTGTGACGGCACTCTCATACACGGAGATCTGCACACCTCCAATATCATGATGCAGGGGGATGAACCATGTCTTATCGATATGGGCGACATGGCCATCGGGTCACCGGTGCTGGACCTTGGTCAGATATACCATGTATATCACTGTCTGAAACCGGAGATTCTTCTGCGTGCGGTAGGTATGGAACCGGAGATGGCGGAAAAAATCTGGCAGATGTTTTTTAACTGCTACTATGAAGACGTTTCTGATGAAAAACGCGAATCCCTGTTAAAGGATATCCAATTTGCCCGCTGTCTGAAGTTAATGGTCTTTTTTGCAATGAATATAGGGCCCAGAATGGATCGTAAAAACACTATTCTGGAAAGTCTTCCACCGGAGATATTATCCATGTGACCGGAAGCTGTGTCTGAATATCAATTACCCTTTATTCAATCCGATTTGAGCCGGTTTATGCCATATCTTCCAATTTATGTTTTGAGGGTCACCCCCTAATTCATAAAGGATAATCTGATGCCGGATTAAAAAAAACGACGGTGCAACCAGGATTTTTCAAAGATCTCATAGTTTTTTATTAACCTGGGGAAAAAAAATATTGAAAAAATGCGGTTGAAGAGATATTAGAAATCAGGCCTCGGAAAAACGGCCATATTGATCACAAAGGAGCATAACATGAAGGTCATCCATGAATATTTCAAATGTGATGAGTGTAATTGTAAAAATTTCAAACTTATATATAATTTTTCTCTTCGGTTTCACAGCAGCAATTTTTCGGATGGTCCTGTTTATGACAGGCTGATCGATGAGTTATATCAGTGTACTGATTGCAGGAAAACCTTTACAAAAAACCATATAGAAGAGGCCCTTGAAAAGATAAAGAACAGGAACAAAAATACCCGGCTTGAATAAAAGCCGGGTATTCCCGATGTTTCTGCTCCTTATGTGTAAGGTTATTCCTGATAATATGAATTAAAGGCCTTTATTTTTCCTCGCCGCCTTTATGATAAAACTGGAATTTCACCTTTCCTATTTCTATTGTATCAAACTCTTTCAGGGCGACATTATCCTTAATAACTTCTCCGTTTACCTTCAATTTCACACCCATCGCAGTTATCACATAACCTGAAGGTCTTCGGCTTATGGTCGCAGCAGTCGCCGGCATAAACATACCTGAAAGTTTTATCTCGCTGGTATCCGCTTTCCCGATCTTTGTAAGTTTTTTCGTTAATTCGATTTCTCCGAGATCAGAGCCTTCTATAAAACTTACGACGCCTATCTTCTGAGACGCCTGGGCTGCCTGCAAAGCCCCCTGCTGTTTGGCAAGAAGTTCCTTCTGCTTGGCCGTGTCAAGCATCATAGTCTTGTCCATATCCATTTTTTTGCCCTGAGACTGAATATCCGCTTCCTTGCCTGTGCCGACAAAAAGGATTATATGCTTTCCCACAATCACATTATCCCCGTGGGACAATTTGTGCGAAATGATTTTTTTATCATTCACAAAGGTACCGTTAGTGCTCTGAAGGTCTGTCAATATATAATCGTTTCCGGCAGCATCTATCCTGGCGTGATATCCCGAAACAGCAAGATTATCAATGGTGATTACGTTATCCTCATTACGGCCAATGGTAATGCTTTCCTTTTGTAGGGGATATTCCTTAACCACCTGTTTATTGAACATCAAGATGAGTCTGGCCATGATTTCCTCCCTGATTATGGATGGGTACTATATTATTCAAATTATTTTATAAATAGCAATATTAAATATACTTATGTAATAGTTTTTTAATTGTTTTATGAATCCCCATAATTATATCTGAAAACAGATATATAATTATTTTTAAAGGCCCCTGACGGCGTTTTTTTAGGTCTGACAAAAATATGGAAATAATTGTGGTATTGTCATGGGCCCCGCGCCTTAACACCTCTTTGATAAAATTACGACATAGAGTCCCCGGATCACCTGCTTCTTCAGATGTTTCGAGAATCTCATCATCGCTTAAAAGATCCGTCAGGCCGTCCGAACATAAAATAAAACAATCATTGTTTGACGGCTCCAGCTCAAATACTTCAGGCTCAACCTCTTCCGCTGATCCGAGATTTCTTGTCAGAACATGCTTCATCGAGGAATTCGCGGCATCCTCTTCCGTCATCATGCCCAATTCCACCTGTTCGGCTACAATTGAATGGTCCCGGGACAGCCTTTCCACTTCCCCGTCCCTGATCAGATAGATGCGGCTGTCCCCTACGTTGGCTGATATTATCATAGCCGGAGTTACCAGCAGCGCCACTACAGTGGTCCCCATGCCCTGATACTGCTTCAGCTCAAGGGCCAGCTCATATATGACCTTGTTTGCGAGCCTGATCCCTCCCAGGAGGTAATTGCCTTTCAGGGAAAGAGAATCATCAGGTTCGCCGAAAATCTCATCTTCATTCGCTTCCTCTTCGAGCCATTTTTTAAAACTTTTACTGATGATCTCGATAGCGATATGACTGGCGATCTCTCCGGCAAGGTGCCCGCCCATGCCATCGGCTACAATATAAAGGCTCAGAGAATCTTCGACTGAAAAAGAATCTTCATTGCCTTCTCTTTTTAGACCAACATCTGTAATTCCACAGGATTTTACCAGCAAAATAACTCCGATCCAAAGGCATAAACTGTTGCGAGCCTGCCTTCATTATGTATTAAGATGCCTTTTTTTCACGTATCTGATCTATCTTACTCACAAGAGCGCCGATTATACGGGCTATATCACCCGCGCTTTTGAATCTGATATCAGGGTTCTTTGCCATTGCCTTGTCAAGTATCTGTTCACATATTTTAGGTATCTTCGGATTATAGCTCCGGGGTGAAGGATGTTTTACCTGTGTGATCTGGTATAAAAGTCCGCTCAGATTATCTCCGTAAAATGGGAGTTCTCCGGTCAACAACTGATAGAAAAGCACGCCAAGAGAAAATATGTCTGACCTGGAATCGATCTTCTGCCCCATGATCTGTTCGGGAGACATATAATTGGGCGTGCCCAGGATCACCCCTGTTTTTGTCCTTGATGAGGAGATCGCTTTTGCTATGCCGAAATCAGTAACCTTAACGCGCCCGTTTTCAAGCAGCATTACATTCGCCGGTTTGATATCCCGGTGAATTACATCCGCTTTATGCGCGAAATCAAGGGCTTCTGCAATTTCTTTCACAATTTCAAGCACCTTTCTTACAGGCAGGAGCCTTCCTCTTTTTATATATTTATCAAGATCCTCCCCGACAAGATACTCCATTGCCATGTACGTAAGGTCCCCGTCATTGCCCACGTCATGGACCGTAACTATCGCCGGG
>CAZJOB010000144.1:0-8538 GCA_964547435.1 uncultured Desulfatiglans sp.
CCAATAACATCCCCTTGTTATTATTCAATGTGCTATTATGTGCTTCAGAACTGAACATTCCATTAACATTTTGTTAACCATTGTCTTGAGAGTATTAAAAATGTTATATTTTAATATACTTTGGACAAATTATTAATACTCTATCAACATGTCTTCATGTAGTCTTATTTTTTTGAACAGGCAATTTGGAGTTCTTATCTCCGAATTTGACGGCATTATCCCTAAATGATATATTCCGTTTCTAATATCAAAATTAAACTATGGAATATTCTTATGAAATCTGTTTCTGAATTGCTTGATCGGGATAACTTCCTTAAAAATCTGTTTGAATCCATTCCCTGCGGTGTGCTTATTGTGGACAGCGAAAGACGTGTGCTGGCAGTCAATAATGCCCTTGAACGTTCATTCGGGATCAAGTCAGCGGAGGTGATCAACAGACGAGGCGGCGAGGTTCTTAAGTGCGTGCACGCCTTTGAGACGCCTGAAGGATGCGGGTTCAGCAAAGATTGTTCGGACTGTATGGTTCGCCAGACCGCACTGAAAGCCATATCAGGGCAAAAAATCGAAAGAAACAGGGCCCATGTGGAACTAATCATGAACGGAAGGGTTGAAGACCTGGAGTTTCTCATAAGCGCGGCGCCTCTGGACCATGATGGCGAAAGGATGGCGGTTGTTATCCTTGAAGACATGACTGAACTGAGCATTCTCAGACGAAGGCTCAAGGCCGAAACTGACTTTGCCGGGATCATAGGACAGGGAACGATCATGAACGACCTCTTCCGGACTATTAGGGATGTAGCCGACGTCAATGTCCCGGTGCTTATACAGGGAGAGAGCGGAACCGGAAAAGAACTTGTAGCATCGGCAATACACACTCAGGGTCACCGCTCAAGAATGCCTTTCGTGCCTGTCAACTGCGCGGCCCTGCCTGAAGGCATACTTGAGAGCGAGCTGTTCGGGCATGTCAAAGGGGCGTTTACCGGCGCGCACAGGGACAAAAAAGGCCGGTTTGAACTGGCCGGCGAGGGCACACTCTTTCTTGATGAGGTGGCCGATCTTCCCAAAACAGTGCAGGCAAAATTGCTGAGGGTTCTGCAGGAAGGGACCTTTGAACGTGTTGGGGCTGAAAAATCCACATCAGTGGATGTCAGGATAATAAGCGCTACTAATAAAAACATTAAAGATGAGGTGAAAAAGGGCAGTTTCCGGAGTGACCTTTATTACCGGCTTGCGGTTATCCCTGTGCATCTGCCTCCCCTCAGAAAAAGAAAAGAGGATATTCCGCTTCTCGCGAACCACTTTCTTGATATCTTTTCAAGGGAAGGGCATAAAAATCATGGCGCCCTCACCAGTGAAACCCTTGATCTGATGATGGATTATTCCTGGCCCGGGAATGTGAGGGAACTGCAAAGCGCCATCAGACATGCTTTGGTAAAATCCGGAGGCAGCGCTATTAAACCCGCGCACCTCCCCATTGAATTAAGGGAGTGGCCGGATATTCATCCCTCACGGGGTCCGGTTAGAAAACTGGACATGGAGAGCGTGAAAACAGCCCTTATCAAAAGCGGAGGAAACAAGACAAAGGCCGCCGGCTCACTGGGTGTGGGCCGCGCAACCCTTTATAGATTCCTTGTGGATTTTCCGGATGTTTCATGATACAATCCTGTCTCAAAATTAAACATGAGACAGCTTAACCCCTGTCTATATATGAAATCCTGTTGATATCGTCTCATATATGTCTCACATTAATATTGCTTTTCAATTGCAGCTTGACAGCCTCATTATTTTAATTATTTGATATTATTAGTATATTCAGCATTGTTTGCAGTTTTCTAATCTGGCATGATTCTTGAGTTAAAGAAATTAAACTCTGTTGAAAGAGAATCCTATGAAGCCCTGTGATGAGAACATAAAAAAGGTCCTTGATCTTGCTGAAAAAATGCTTGCCCTTTCAGATGAAGGCGACGCTGTAAGAGAAGACACAACATGCGGAGTGCTATATGGTGTGATAAGGGATTCAGCGTATCATATCAGAAAGCTGGCAGAAGCGGAAAAGGATGCCCACATGAAAAAAGGCTGGTGGAGGGATCAGATTTAGTATGTTTCTTGACACAGATTATCATGTGATTATTTTTGTGAAATACTATTCAGATTCAAATCATTGTAATCAAAAATTGTCTTAATTTAAAAAGGAGGAATATATGCCCAGTTTAAAAGGAACCCGGACCGAAAAAAATCTATTGACCGCCTTTGCGGGAGAATCTCAGGCCAGAAACCGTTACACCTATTTTGCCAGCCAGGCCAAAAAAGATGGTTATGAACAGATCAGGTTTATCTTTGAAGAGACCGCTGACCAGGAAAAAGAACATGCCAAAAGGTTGTTCAAATTTCTTGAGGGAGGAGATGTGGAAATAACCGCCGCCTTTCCCGCAGGTGTAATAGGCAGCACACTGGATAACCTCAAGGCGGCGGCCGAAGGTGAAAATCATGAACATACCCAGATGTATCCGGACTTCGCAAAAATTGCCGACAAAGAGGGCTTTCCTGAAATCGCCGAAGTAATGAGGAACATCGCTATCGCGGAAAAACAGCATGAAAGACGTTATAATGCCCTGATCGCCAATATAAAGGCAGGCAAGGTGTTCAGGAAGGACAAAGAGGTCGTGTGGCGCTGCAGAAACTGCGGTTATATTTACACCGGAAAAGAGGCCCCGGATGAATGTCCTGCCTGCGCTCATCCTCAGGCGCATTTTGAGTTGCTGGGTGAAAATTATTAACAAAAAGGAGGAGACAAGATGGCGGAAAAACTGGAGATTTACAAATGTGAGATATGTGGAAATATTGTGGAGGTGGTTCATGGAGGAAAGGGAGAGCTTGTATGCTGCGGTGAGCCCATGAAGCTTTTTAAGGAGAACACCGTCGATGCGGCAAAGGAAAAACACGTACCGGTTATAGAAAAGATAGATGGCGGCTTCAAGGTCAGTGTGGGAAGCGTGGCCCATCCCATGGAGGAAAAACATTACATAGAATGGATAGAGGTTATTGCTGACGGCAAGGCCTACCGCCAGTTCCTTAATCCCGGCGATACGCCTGAAGCTGTTTTCAATATAGATGCTGATGAGATTACAGCACGTGAATACTGCAATATACACGGTCTATGGAAAGCCTAATTAAAGGTTGATATTGATCTGATATCTTCATATTATTGCGGGATGTTAATAATTTAAAGAGGAGGAGAGATTATGGACAAGTATGAATGCACGGTATGCGGTTATGTTTATGATCCTGAAGAGGGCGATCCCGATAATGGGATAGAACCAGGAACATCCTTTGATGATCTGCCTGATGACTGGGTATGTCCTGTGTGCGGGGCGTCAAAAGATGATTTTGAAAAGGTTGATTAAACATCTGGTTTAGTATTTATAATAACCCCCGCCTTCTAAAGCGGGGGCCTCTTTCTCCCTGGCGATTTTCTCATATATATGAAAGGTCTCAAGCCCAAAAACAAGATAGGGGCAGCCTTTGGTTCGTATGGCTGGAGCGGGGAGTCGGTTAAGCTTATCAATGAAGAGATGGAAGCCATGAAAATCAGGCTTGTTGATTCAGGCGTCTCCATACAGTATGTGCCTGATGAAAAGGGCCTTGAAGCGTGTCGTGAACTGGGAAAAAAGATAGCTGAAAATTTGCCTGAATAGGATAATATTGGAACAGGATAAAAAAGAAAAATGTCCGGATTGTGATTTCTGCCAGATGTGCGGTGAAAGCCGCTGCCGTTTATGCAGAAATCCCGACCTGGCAAGAAAGGCATCAGAACTGGGGCCGGTATTTACCTATGGCCGGTATGAAGAGTGGAAAAAACAAAGAAGACAGGAAAGTTGAACTCGTAAAAAGTCCATAAAACGTCATTCCCGCGCAGGCGGGAATCCATAAGCACTTGAAAATAATGGATTCCGGAATCAAGTTCCGGAATGACAAACAAGAGAATATGACTTTTTGCGAGACCATCACAAAAAAGTCCCTTACATCGGGAATGAACGGGCAGACACACAGGTCCGATACGTAAAAAAACAGAAAAGAGGAGGATTTTTAAATGAAAAGATGGTTTTATTTAAAAAGGATAATTTCTGCTGTTTATCTATCTCTCCTGTTTTCCTACTCTTCTTACGCGCAGGCCCCCATAAGCGATGACTCCCAGTCCTGTCTTGACTGTCATGCATCACTTCATCCCGGAATCGTTGAGGACTGGAAGAAAAGCGTGCATGCCAAAAGCACCCCGGCTGAAGGTCTTAAAAAACCGCCGCTCGAAAGGCTGATATCAGCCCAGGCGGTTCCCGAATCCCTGCTGGAGTATGCTGTCGGTTGCGCCGAGTGCCACACCATGAATTCCGAACAGCATGAAGACAGTTTTGATCATTCCGGGTACAGCGTGCATTCCGTTGTAACCCCCGGCGATTGCTCTTCATGCCATCCTGTTGAATCAAAACAGTATGAAGAGAATAAGATGTACCACGCCTATGGAAATCTGCAAAGGAACCCTGTTTACAAATCCCTTGCAGACTCGATTAACGGCCTTCAGTCATTTAAGGACATGAAAACGAATATTCAGCCCCCTGACGCTGAAACTGAAGCGGATTCCTGTCTTTCATGCCACGGCACTGAGGTCAAGGTAAAAGGGACCAGGACAAAAGAGACTGTTTTCGGTGAAATGGAATTTCCCGAGCTTTCAGGGTGGCCCAACCAGGGGGTAGGAAGGATTAATCCGGATGGGAGCATCGGATCATGCGCGTCATGCCATACAAGGCACAGGTTCAGCATGGCAGCAGCCAGAAAACCGGCGACATGCTCACAGTGTCACAAAGGCCCTGATGTGCCGGCCTATGGCGTTTATACAGTAAGCAAACATGGCAACATATATGCCTCTGAAGGAAAAGAATGGGATTTTAATGCCGCACCCTGGAAGATAGGCGAAGATTTTACTGCCCCCACATGCGCCTCCTGTCATGTGAGTCTGCTTGTAAACAGTGATGGAGATGTCATCTCCAAAAGAAGCCATCAGATGAATGACAGGCTGCATCTCAGGATCTTCGGGCTTATTTACGCCCATTCTCAGCCAAAGTCTCCCGATACCACAATTATCAGGAACAGGGCCGGGCTTCCTCTGCCCACTGAATTGACAGGTGAAGAGGCTGTTGACTATCTGATCGGTGAAGCGGAGCAGAAGGAGAGAAAAGAGGCAATGAAATCTGTCTGCATGTCATGCCACGGCAGTGAATGGGTTGACGGGCACTTCAACAGGCTGGATAACACAGTAAAAACAACAAATGAAATGACCCTGACCGCCACTAAGGCGCTGCTTTCCGCGTGGGAAAAGGGCGTAGCAAAGGGTCTTGATCAGGGCGACAGTATTTTTAATGAGGGGATAGAGAAAAAATGGGTTGAGCAGTGGCTGTTCTATGCCAATTCCACCAGGTTTGCCTCTGCCATGGGCGGAGCGGACTATGGGGCCTTTGCAAACGGCCGCTGGCAGCTTTCAAAGAATATTCAGGATATGCTTGATTTTATTAACATGGCGCAAGGTACAAGGATCGAGGAGCATGAAAACAGTGGATTCCGGGATTAAAGCCTGCCCCGCACTTGATGAGGGGTTCCGGATTGACATTTTAGGGACTTTTTACGAGGCCACCAATAATAACCGGTTTTGAAACTGAAAGGAGATATTTAATGGAAGGACAGGTAAAGATATACACATTGAGTACATGCAGCCACTGCAAGGCTACTAAAGAGTTTCTTAATAGTTGTGAAATAAAGTATGATTTTACTGACGTTGATCTGTTGAAGGGTGAGGAAAGGAAGGCCGTTCTGGAAGATATCAGAAGGTTGAATCCCGCCTGCTCGTTTCCGACGATAATAATCGGCGACAGGGTTATTGTAGGTTTTAAAGAGGATGAGATAAAGGAGGCGCTTGGACTATGAACAGGGAAGATCTTTATGAGATGCTGAAAAAGGCCCAGGAACCAAAGGGTTACTATTTTAGCAATGACAAACAGAGGGTTCTTGATCTCATGGATGCACTTCTGACCAATAAGGAGCGTTATGGTTATATGTGCTGCCCCTGCCGGCTGTCATCCGGGGACAGAAAAAAAGACGCGGATATTATCTGTCCCTGCGTCTACAGGCAGGAAGATGTCAAAGAATTCGGAAGCTGTTACTGCAATCTCTATGTGTCAAAGGAATGGAATGAGGGAAAGATTCCTCATAAGTATGTTCCGGAAAGAAGGCCTCCGGAAAAATTTGATTTTTAGCATTTAAAAACACAGGAGGGTTAACCATGAAGAAGAGATACATGCAGGCATTTATCCTTTTGGGGATTTTTTTCGTTTTTTCCTTAAACGCCTACGCCCATTGCGAGATACCATGCGGCATCTATGATGATGAAATGCGTATTGAGATGATCAGAGAACACATATTAACGATTGAAAAATCAATGAAACAGATCGCTGTGCTTGAAAAAGGAATCTCACACCACTCAAACCAGCTTGTCCGCTGGGTCATGAACAAGGAAAATCATGCCGATGAGCTTCAGGATATCGTGGCGCAGTATTTTATGACCCAGAGGATAACACCTGACGCAAAGGATTATGAGAAAAAAATCGGTCTCCTTCATCAGATGCTTATATACAGCATGAAATGTAAACAGACCATTGATCTGTCAAACGTGGAGACATTAAGAAAACTGGTTGATGAGTTCAGTGATCTGTATTTTAAAAAATAGAACCGGAGAAAAGAATGTCGATTAAATCAATTTCACCCCTGGATGGTCGTTATCAAATTCATACCGAGGCGCTGTCTCCTTATTTTTCTGAATGGGCATTAATAAAATACCGGATCCATGTTGAGGCAGAATGGCTCATAATGATGTCCGAGCGCCCTGAGATAGACCATGTCAGAAAGCTTTCCGATTCAGAGAAGTCTCTGTTGAGAAACATGGCATCCGAGTTTGACGAGACCCGGGCAATACAGGTCAAGGAGATCGAGGACAGGACAAGGCATGACGTAAAGGCGGTGGAATACTATATCAGGGAATCTATAAAAGATACCTCCCTTCAAGACCTGAGTGAGTCAATACATTTCTGCTGTACATCTGAAGATATAAACAATCTTGCCCACGGTTTGATGCTGAAGGAAGGGATGCGGAATGTCTGGATTCCGGCTGCGCGGAATATGATGGATAAACTGATTCTTCTGGCGGATTCAACGAAGGATATTGCCATGCTTGCAAGGACACATGGCCAGCCCGCTACCCCTACTACCCTGGGCAAGGAACTTGCTGTCTTTGTCCATCGCTGGCAGCGGCAGCTTGAACAGATAGGCAATATGAAATACCTGGGAAAATTCAACGGGGCCGTGGGCTGTTACAATGCTCACAAAACAGCCTATCCGGATGCGCCATGGGAAGAAATATCAAGATCTTTCGTGGAAAACCTTGGCCTTACATTCAATCCATTAACAACCCAGATAGAGCCCCATGACTATATGGCCGAGGTTTTTCACGGTCTGATAAGATTCAATAATATCACCATGGATTTTGACCGGGATATGTGGTCATACATATCACTCGGGTATTTCAGGCAGAAGGTGATAGGCAGTGAAGTGGGATCATCTGTAATGCCCCATAAGGTAAATCCGATAGATTTTGAGAATTCTGAGGCGAATCTGGGGATAAGCAACGCCCTGCTGGACCATCTTGCCTCGAAACTTCCTGTCTCACGAATGCAGCGAGACCTTACCGATTCTTCCGCGATCCGGAATACAGGCAGCGCCCTGGGCCACTCACTTTTAGCCCTTAAATCAACTGTCAGGGGCATTGACAGGGTTTCGGTTGACACTGCCACAATAGAAAAGGGCCTTTGTGACACATGGGAGGTGCTCGCTGAGGCTGTCCAGACAGTCATGAGAAAGGCGGGAATTGAAAACCCCTATGAGCGCATGAAAGAACTTACAAGAGGAAGGTCTATTGCACAAGATGATTTAATCGCATTTATTGAGGGTCTTGGGTTGCCTGAAGATGATAAACAAAGATTAATGCAACTGACCCCCGGGACCTATACCGGGCTGGCCGACAGTCTCGTAAGGCACATTAAGCACTGATAAAAATTATCAGGTCTTCATATCAAATCCGAAGTCAAAAAAATGACTCACTCCATATCTATGTCATAAAACTATCATATCTGCCCAGATCGCTCCTGGCCATAAAATGTTCCTTATAATTTTTTCTTATGTACGTATTTTCAAGCAAATCCGTGCAAGATATTTATAGGATTCCAGCATTCCCAATGAATGAGATATCTATCACGGTCATTCTGAGCAATTTAAAATTGTCATTCTGAGCGAAGCGAAGAATCTCTCCTGAATCTGTTATTCTGAATGGCGCAATCCGGCATTTGACTGGTTATAAAATAGAGACCCTTCGTTTCCAGGCTGTGTCGCAATTAAAATTTTTGGGACTCGAGAACAAACAGGTTTTCAAATTTGTTGCGC
>CAZJOB010000145.1:0-8483 GCA_964547435.1 uncultured Desulfatiglans sp.
ATACAATAGATACCGGCGAGTACCATTTACATAAGACAGGCAAGGACAACCGCTCTGTTGCCAATGGCATGATGACTATACCCGCCAAGATCGGCCTGCTGGTCGGAGGCTCTGTACCTATGTTTGTCTTATCGACTATCGGTTATCAGCCTAATATGGAACAAACACCTGAGTTTATTGATAAATTCATGATGATGTTTGCACTGTTTCCGGCGGCGTTTTGTTTCATTGCGGCGATAATAATGCTGTTCTTCTACAAGATCACTGACAAGGATGCAGCAAGATACGCCAGAGAAAATGAAGAACGCGCCGTAGCGGCAATGGCCGCCTCCGGCAATGCCGCATCATCTGACTAAAGAGAAAATCGGCACTCAGTGTAAAACCTTATATTGGAGAAAAAAATGAAAAAAGAACGGCTTTTTACCTCTCTGGTGTGCGCATTTATTATCCTTCTCACCGGTGTTCAGAATATACCGGCGCAAGACTCAAATCCCTTGAAGGTTGCGCTCCTGTTTGATATCGGAGGACGAGGAGACAGCGGTTTTAATGACTCCGCCTACAAGGGCCTGGAAAAAGCGGTTTCCGGGCTGGGGGTAAAGGCCGTGTATATTGAGCAAAAGCGAAACCTGGAGCGGGAACATGCCGCAAATGAGGCAGCGGCTTCCGACGCCGGGATTATTATTGGCGTGGGTTTCGCTTTTTCAGAGAAGCTTTCTGCGCTTGCCGAAAAATATCCTTCCAAAAAATTTATCTGCATCGACTACACTATTAAATACAACGACAAAGGAGAGCCGGAACCCTTGCCCTTCAATATGGCGGGAATCACCTTCAGGGAGGAAGAAGGCTCATATCTTGTGGGCGCTGTTGCGGCCCTTACGAGCAAAACAGGCAGCATCGGTTTTATGGGCGGCATGGACAGCCCGATCATTCGCAGATTCCAGGGTGGATACCTGGCCGGGGCGCGTGCTGTGCGTCCGGATATTCGCGTTATCTCCAAATATGCGGGAATAACCGGAAAGGCCTTTAATGATCCCGCAAAGGGATATCAGATCGCTACACAAATGTATGAGGAAGGAGCGGATATCATATATCATGCATCTGGTGCAACGGGTAATGGACTTTTTCGGGCGGCAAAAAAGATGAACCGGCTGGCAATCGGCGTGGACACCGATCAAAGCTCTCAGGCGCCCGGCCTTGTCCTGACAAGCATGCTCAAGAATATTGATATTGCGGTGTTTGAAAGTGTAAAGTCCTGCGTTGAGGGAAGTTTTAAGGGAGGTTTGAAGAGCCTGGGTCTTAAGGAACAGGGGGTTGGATTTGTCTATGATAAAAGCAACAGAAAACTGATTCCTGAAGAAATCCATAACAGGGTTTTGTCTTTGCAGTCACAAATTATCAAAGGCGAACTGAAGGTCCCTGAGACAAGCGATCACCGGCTTCTCCTTTCCGAAGAGGAACTTCAAACCCTTCTGTCAGGAGTGAAATCGGAGATCGATACCGCCCTGAAGAAACTGAATGGAGATCTCAAAAAATACGCGCAGGAACTTGCGGATAAAGACCTGAAGAGTGATGCGGCCAGGAATATGCTCAAAAAACTCTACAAAGACAATCCCTACATTATCGATTGTGAAACAGTCAACAACCAGGGGATCATGGTGGCAATTGAGCCATCGAAGCACAGATCATCGGAAGGCGTCGATATCAGTAAGCAGGCTCACATGATAAAACTCTATAAAACTCACAGGCCTGTGATGAGCGCCTCATTTCCTTCTGTTGAAGGACCTCAGGCCGTTGTCATTCATCATCCGGTATTTTCCTTGAATGGTCGGTTCAAGGGGTCTGTTTCCGCGCTTTTCGCGCCCGAATATCTGCTGTCCGGGATAATCGGTCCGGTCTCCTCCAACCTGCCCGTGGATATTTTTCTTATGCAAACCGACGGCCTTATCATCTATGACGTGGATGAAACCCAGATCGGGCTCAATGTCATTACAGATCCATTGTATCAACCCTTTCCCGAATTGACCTCGCTGGTCCGGAATATGGCCGTGGCCTCAAAAGGGAGCGGCGTTTACAGTTTTTATTTGAAAGGGGGAAATGTCCCTGTGACAAAAAACGTCTACTGGCAATCGGTTGATCTTTATGATGTCGCGTGGCGTCTTGCCATAGCCTGCGCAAAAGAGAATATGGGTGATTAAAAATAAACCGCTAAAACGCGGGAAGAAGGTTCATGATTTTCAGCAATTTTTAAAATACTGGTTGACTCTCTACCCTGTGACATGAAATATTTTAGGGCTTTGATCGCTTATGAAAGGAGACCGGCTCCTCCGGTTCACTCATTCGTATCTTTGAGTCGCATGAGTTTGCACCGGGCCGGTTGTATTAAGAGTATCAGATGAGGTACGCGGAAACAGGATATAACCTTGAGATCGACCTCTCGAAGGGAAGCATCGAAAAGGTAGAGACCAGCCCTGAAGATACAAGGCTGTATCTTGGCGGTCTGGGGACGAACGCCAAAATTATGTGGGACAGGGTTCCTCCCGATGTCGAGCCATTTTCCGACGGCAATCTTCTGATATTCAGCGCGGGCCTTCTGTGCGGCTCGCCTGCCATCGGTGCCAACCGCACTATTGTCACCACAATCTCTCCTCAGACAAACCTCATGGCCTTCTCCATGATGGGCGGATTCTGGGCCCCTGAACTAAAATACGCGGGCTATGACAGGGTTATACTAAAGGGCAGATCTCCCGATCTTGTATATATATGGATAAACAATGATCATATAGAGATTCGGGACGCCTCCCACCTGAGAGGCAAAGGCGCCATTGAGACATCAAATCTCATCAAAGAGGAACTGAATCAGCCCAATGCACAGGTGGCTGCTATCGGCCTGGCCGGTGAAAACAGGGTCTATTTCGCCTCTATAGAAGAGGGCAGGTCCAGCGCCAGCCGCCAGGGATCAGGCGCGGTTATGGGGGACAAGAATGTAAAGGCCATTGCGGTTCGCGGCACAAGGGATATCAATATTGCCAGGCCGGAGGAATACATGAGTCTGTGCGGGGAGGTGCTGAACTACATAAAAATCCGCAGGGATAACCCTATCCCCGGTATCATGCCCATACTGGCAGGGCTAGGTTCTCCCCAGGAGATGAAGATACACGACGAGAAATGGCACACGGAAAATTTTATGTGGGGAAACGCCCGAACAAGAAGAAAGGATTTCTGGACCGGTGATGTGGAAAAACAGTGGACAGATACAATGAACAACATGCTGACACGGTTTGTAAGCTGTCATAACTGCCCCATGGAATGCGGGGCAACCATATCTGTGCCCGGGCTTCCCACATACATGATGAAATGTTTTTCAAAACTTACCTATACAATGGCCGCCTTTTCCGATCTGGCCTTCGGCCTCAGAATAGCACAAAGGGCAACCGAATATGGAGTGGACGCCTTTTCCACCCCTCAGGTTATGGCCTTTGCCCTGGAATTGTATGAAAACAACATACTCACTGACAATGACATGAAGGGCATGCCTGCCGATAATGAGGAAAGATTTTACTGGCTGCTTGACCGCATAGTGCGAAGGGAAGGAATAGGCGATATTCTTGCGAATGGCACTTACCTGGCCGCTAACGAGATCGGAAAAGGCGCTGAAGAATATGCCCATAACAATATCAAAAGGCATGAACAGGTCCCCCTGAAACTTTCCATGCTCAATCCCATCTATTTTCTCATGTACTGCACGGGCGAAAAGATAAACATCACGCAGATTGAAGGCCAGTTTCCGCAGGCGCCCTTTCCGGAGCGGAAACAGAGAGAAGAATTTGTAAAGGACTGGATACAGGTCCCAGATGATAAATTCAAAGAGATTTTTCTGGAATGGGAGCCTCGCGGTGAAAAGGCCATGCCCTATTTCCCGACCGCGCAAATGTGCTGCGAGATCGTGGACTGGCAGGAGAGAATGCACTATCTTGATGACGCGCTTGGCATGTGCGCCGGACTATCATCATTTCCATTGAAGCCTCCATATCACATACACAATTACCCGAAGTTTATTTCAGCGGGCGCAGGCATTGACATGGATGAGGAATCCCTTACACAGGCGGCCAGGAGATACCGGACACTGGTAAGGGCCATTAACATAAGAAGGGGCATGAGAAGAAAGGATGAAACGCCGCCCGAAGACCACTGGAAAAAGAGGTTCCCGGACCTTGAAAAGGAACTGCTTGACGCCTATTACAGGTTCAAGGGATGGAACAATGAAGGCATTCCCACTATAAAGACCTTGAATGAACTGGGTCTTGATTACGTGAGTGAGGATTTTGTTCAAAGGGGCATACTCAATGAAAACGATGATAATTCAGGGCCTGAACCCCCCAAAATGCCGGAAATCGACAGAGGAGACCGACAGTGACCCATGAAATGAAAAAAAAGATTGTCAAAACTATAAAAATAGACGCGGATAAATGCAACGGGTGCCGCGCCTGTGAGGTTATATGCTCTGCCATTCATGCCGCTCCGAAATACAGCAGCAATAACCCGGCAAGATCGCGCATAAGGGTAAACAGGCACCCCCTGAGAGATATATACATCCCGGTATTTGCAGGCGAATATACAGAATCGGAATGCCCGGGGAGAAACATTTATATAATAAAAGGCAAGGAATATGATGAATGCTCCTTCTGCCGGGCCGCGTGCCCATCCAGGGAGGAATTCAGGGAGCCTGATTCCGGTCTGCCCCTGAAATGCGATATGTGCGAAGAAGAGCCCGAACCCCAGTGTGTTAAATACTGTCTTGCCGGCGCCCTGACCTATGAGGAAAGGGAAGAAATAATAAAGGAAGACGAAGACGAGCAGAAACAGATAGACAAAGGTCTTGAGAACCTCATCAAAAAATACGGCGCGGATAAGATAAAAGAGACAGTAATGAGGATGGGTGAATGACGACCCCTTACAGCTTCCCCATCTCATCCTCAAGCTCATCAACCCTGCCGGAGAAATGCCCTATGGCCTTTTTTACTGGCTCAGGTTCCCTCATGTTCACACCGGCCTCCAGCAGTTCATCCAGCGGGAATTTGGCCCCCCCCAGTTTGAGAAAGTTGAGATAACGCTCCCTCTCCTTTTCCGCGCCATTTATAACCATATCGGCCAGGGCAATGGCCGCGGAAATCCCTGTCGCGTACTTGTACACATAAAATGCCCTGTAGAAATGGGGTATTCTCAGGCATTCAAGCTCCAGTTCACTGTCGATTACGAGTGTATCTCCAAAATATGTCTCCAGGAGTCTTCGATATTCTTTTTTCATGACCTCCAGGGTCAGGGGCTCATTCTTTTCCGCTATCTCATGGGTCGCCTTTTCAAACTCGGCAAACATTGTCTGCCTGTAGAGCGTTGCCCTGAGGTTGTCTATCTCCCTGTTCAGGATGTATGCCCTCATGGCGGAATCATTACTGTACAGATTCAGGAGGTAATGAGTAAGAAGGGTTTCATTGAATGTGGAGGCCACTTCAGCCACAAAGATTGTGTACTCATGATCCACATAGGGCTGATTCTTTATTGAAAACCAGGAGTGCATGGAATGACCGGCCTCGTGAATAAGGGTGTAGAGGCTGTTTATATTTTTATCCTCGTAGTTCATAAGGATATAGGGAGGTGAATCATAGCATCCCGATGAGTAGGCCCCGCTCCTTTTGCCCCTGTTTTCGTACCGATCCACCCATCCTCCCGAAAGACCCTCCTTAAGCACACCGGTGTATTCCTTTCCAAGGGGGGCAAGGGCCTTTACGCAGGTATCAACCGCCTCCTCATAGGGCATACTGAACTTAACAGCCGGCACTATGGGCACATAGGTGTCATAAAAATGCAGTTCCTCCAGTCCGAGAGCCTTTTTTCGAAACCTGAAATATTCAAACATAGAACCAAGGTTGCCCCGCACTGTATTGACAAGATTATCATAAACCTCTTCAGGCACATCATCGGAGAACAGGGCCGCGGATCTGCTGTTTTTAAAATTTCTTACCCTTGAATAAAAGATGTCCTTTTTATTGCTGTAGGAAAGCGCGGCAGCGATGGTATTTTCATGTTCCCTGTATTGGCTGTAATACTGTTCGAAAACCCTTTTTCTTATTCCCCTGTCCGGGTTGATCATAAAGGTAGAAAAATTGCCATGACTTATCTCGATCTTTGTTCCGGTCTCATCAGTTATTGTCCCGAACCTCAGATCCACGTTATCAAGCTGGCTGAAGATCTCGGAAGCGGCCTCGGCAGAATCCCGGCTCATGGCAATAATCCGCTCTGTCTTCTCATCATGGGTGTGCGGTTTATACCTGATTATCTTCTGAAGATAAAATCCATATTCCTTCAGCCTCTCATCAGCCAGAAATTCCCTCATCCTTTCATCTTCTATCCTTTGAATCTCCGGGCTGAAAAAACTCGCCAGTTCCGCGGCCCTTGTGTAAAGGTTAAACGCCTTCTGGAACATTCCGAGATAGTGCTGGTTTGATTTGTCCTCATCACTTTTAAGGTGTGAATAGGTATAGAGCTTTTCAAGGTCACGGGACAGGTCAAGATCAAACCTGATGGCCTGTGAAAGGAGTTCAGCGGACTCTCCCAGCCTTCCCCTGAAGCTCTCATAGTTGTCCAGATCCTTTTCAATCCTTTTATAAAAATCCGCCCACAATTCATTCGAGTCAAACATTACAGCCAAGTCCCATTTATATTTATCAGGGATATCTTTTCGTTCAGGCACGGTTTTATTAGTCATATTCATTCCTTTTAATCTAAAGTGTTTCTTGATGAACCCTAACTACCCTTTCCCGCGATTATGGTCAATTATTTATTGAAAAAACGTATTGCCGTATTGACATTCACAAAGAAATGATTAAATTCTTTCGTCTTAATTAAATTAATTATATCAGCTACTTAAACCATATTACCGGCCATTGCTATTTTTTTATTAAAACAAAATGTTTTTGTTGGTTATTTTATTTTTTTTTAAAGGAGGATAATGTATGAAAATCAAACCCTTAAACGACAGAATTCTTGTACAGAGAATCAAGGAAGAGGAAAAAACCGCGGGAGGCATTATTATACCCGATACGGCCAAAGAGAAACCTCAGGAGGGAAAGGTTATAGCGGCAGGCCCGGGGAAGATCAATGACAATGGCAAACTGATCCGTCTTGAGATAAAAAAGGGTGACAAAGTTCTTTTTGGGAAATACGCCGGAACCGAGGTAAAAATCGACGGCGTTGAACACCTCATTATGCGTGAGGATGACATCTTAGGCGTTATAGAAAAGTAACAGGCAGGAGTATAAGTTATGGCAAAAAAAGAGATCAAATACAGTTCCGTGGCGAGGGAAAAGATGCTTACAGGTGTTAATACCCTTGCCAACGCGGTAAAGGTTACCCTTGGTCCAAAGGGAAGAAATGTACTCATTGAAAAGTCATGGGGATCCCCTTTAACGACAAAGGATGGGGTTACCGTGGCAAAAGAGATTGAACTTGAAGACAAGTTTGAAAACATGGGCGCGCAGATGGTGAGGGAAGTCGCATCCAAGACCTCTGATGTGGCCGGCGACGGAACCACTACGGCCACTATTCTCGCCCAGGCCATATACCGCGAGGGCTCCAAACTCGTGGCCTCCGGCGCCAATCCCATGGCCCTTAAACGAGGCATAGACAAATCAGTGGCAATGATTGTCAACGAATTGAAAAGGATATCCAAGCCCACAAAGGATAGAAACGAGATAGCACAGGTCGGAACCATTTCCGCCAACAATGACAGAACCATAGGCGATATCATCGCGGAGGCCATGGAAAAGGTCGGCAAAGAGGGTGTTATAACTGTTGAGGAGGCCAAGTCCATGGAGACCTCCCTGGAAATAGTGGAAGGCATGCAGTTTGACCGCGGTTATCTTAGTCCCTATTTCGTAACAAACGCTGAAAAAATGATAGCTGAACTGGATGAACCATACCTGCTCCTGCAGGAGAAGAAGATGAGCAATATGCAGGAGATGGTGCCCATTCTGGAACAGATCGCTCGCACTGGACGTCCTCTTCTGATCATCGCCGAAGACATTGAAGGCGAGGCCCTGGCCACGCTTGTAGTAAACAAGCTGCGGGGAACCCTAAAATGCGCTGCGGTAAAGGCACCCGGTTTTGGAGACAGAAGAAAGGCGATGCTTGAGGATATCGCGATTCTGACAGGCGGCCAGGTCATAAGTGAGGATCTCGGACACAAACTGGAAAACATGAAGCTAAATGACCTTGGAACAGCCAAAAAGGTTTCCATCGATAAGGACAATACCACAATCGTTGACGGCGGAGGCAACCGAAAGGACCTGGAAGGAAGGGTAAAACAGATAAGGGCCCAGATTGAAGAGACCACGAGCGATTATGATCGTGAAAAACTTCAGGAAAGGCTGGCCAAACTTATCGGCGGTGTCGCGGTAATTAACGTGGGAGCGGCAACCGAGGCGGAG
>CAZJOB010000146.1:0-8465 GCA_964547435.1 uncultured Desulfatiglans sp.
GTTCTCAACAACCATTCCATTGATTATAGGTTGAGTGCAGGAGGTTTGGAGTTGACCGTTCACATTGACCACGCATACACGGCAACTGCCATGGGGAGAAAGCCCTTTCAAATAACAGAGCCTGGGAATGTAAATCCCGGCCTCGTCGGCTGCTTCCATAATGGTCTGGCCCGGAGAACCCTTTATTTCCTTCCCGTCGATTGTAATGGTAATTGTTTTTTCACTCATATAATGTCATTACCCCTTATTCATTAAAGATAAAAGACTTACGTCCGGTTAATCTTTCCGCTTCATTTAACGCGGCCTGAATGTCAAATGAAGGCCTCATGCCCGGTTTTTGGTCAGTCATTTTTGCCTCATACAGGCGCCTGAAATTCTGAATAGTTGTGAGGATCGGATTGGGAGATGTCTGTCCGAGTCCGCAACGGCTTGTTCTTTTTATCGTATTTCCCAGATCCTCAAGGTAGTCGAGATCTGCCGGTTCTCCTCTTCCTGCCAGAATATGTTCAAGCCGGTTTTTCATAATAACATTCCCGGCGCGGCAGGGTGTGCAATATCCGCAGCTCTCCTCGATAAAGAATTCCATATATTCATTTACAATAGCCAGAAGGTCTCTTTCCGGTCCGAAGATTACGACCGCCCCTCCGGTGGCCAGATCATCATAACAGATGATCCTTTCATATCCTTCCGGCCCGATAAACCTGCCTGACGGGCCGCCCACCAGCACTGCCTGTGGATTTTTTGAACCTGCCTCCTTTAGCAGATCGGACAATTTTGTGCCGAATGTCACTTCATAAACACCAGGAAAGGAGCAATCACCTGAAATACTTAATAATTTTGTGCCGGAACTCGCCTGGGTGCCTATTTCCGAAAAAACGGCGGCTCCCATATCCATAATTCTAGCTATCGTGCATAATGTTTCCACATTATTTACCGATGTCGGGCAACCAAGATAGCCCCTCTGAGCAGGGAAGGGCGGCCTGGTTTTGGGATCCCCTCTCAATCCTTCACAGGAACTTATCAAGGCGCTTTCTTCACCGCAGACATAGGCCCCGGCTCCCATCTGTATTCGTATGTCAAATTGAAAACCCCCGGCGTTAAGTATATCTTTTCCCAGAAGCCCCTGTTCTCTTCGCTCTTCCAGCTTCTTAAGCAGAAACTCTTTTAAATAGGCGTATTCCGCCCTTAAATAAATCAGGCCTTCTCTGGCGCCGATTGCATAACCGGCAATGGTCATTCCCTCAAAAAGCAGATCACATTTTTCTGTCAGAAGAACCCTGTCTTTGAATGTCCCGGGTTCACCCTCATCCGCATTGCAGATGATAAACTTGCGGTCACCTTTTGCTGCTCGGGTAAACTCCCATTTCATACCTGCCGGAAACCCGGCCCCGCCCCGCCCGCGAATCTTGGATAATTTAATCTGGTACAGAACCTCCTCAGGCTGCATGGTCAGTGCCCTTTTTAAACCGCTTTCAGCCTCATGTTCTGCAAAAACTACATCGCCTTTTTTTCGAATATTGTTTGTGACCATGGCGCGGACAGATTCATGGGCGTTGTTTCCATCACCGGTTTTCTCCACCAGCCTTTTCGGATCTTCATGGGTTTTGAGATTTGTAACGATTTCCTTCACCTTTTCGGCAGTCAGGTTTGTACAGACAACCTCATTGATGAGAGCGGCAGGGGCCTGGTCGCACATTCCAATACAGGGAGTGTGTTCAAGAGAAAATTTACCGTCTTTTGATGTCTCTCCGAAATTGATTCCCAGCTCCTCAACAAAAGCCCTGTCAATATCAGAAACACCTTTCATGAGGTCAACGACATCATGACACACCCGAATGACGATCTCTCCTATAGGCCTGTCAGATAAAAAGACATAGAATGACACCATGCTTCTCACTTCAACCTGCGTCAATCCGAGTTCACCGGCAATCAGGACCATCGCTTCATTGGAAACGCAGCCGAATTGCCGCTGGATTTTGATGGCGATATCCATCAGACGTTTACGGTCATTGCTGTTTTCAGCGCATACTTCTTTTATTGCTCTCTGTAATGCATTGCTCATGGTTTCTGACCCTTGTTTTTGGTTAATAGACATATATGATTGATATTCTCGTAAAAAGTCCCGCAAACGTCATTCCCGTCCCGAATCAAGTCCGTGAATAAACTCAAGCGGGGATAACGAGTTCCTGACTTTTTACAAGTTCAACAATTTTGATGGTCTCGTAAAAAGTTCCAAAAACGTCATTCCCGCGAAGGCGGGAAACTATAAGCACCTGAAAACACTGGATTCCCGCCCCCGTATCAAGTACGGGGCAGGCTCCAATCGCGGGAATGACAGGAAAAGCTGGAATCTGACTTTTTCTGAGTTCATCAATTATGATATATTCATAAAAAGCTTTTTTATGCCCCTTATCAGCCTTGCACGTCATTCCGAGACTTGATCGGGAAATCCAGCCTTGCATGTCATTCCGCGACTTGATCGCGGAATCTATTAATTTTAGAGCTCTTACAGATCTCCGCCTGCGCTGTGATAATGCTTTTTTAACTTTTTACGAATTCAACAAATTTTATTACTATGTTTGTTTTTAACAGAGCATTGTCTTTATTTAATGCTTGTCCATATAAAGAAAAAAACGATTATATAAGATAAAACGGTTTTTGAACCGTCAGTTTGAAAAAATGCTTCCTAGAATGTGATATTTAAAATATTAAACAATTGGGAACGGATTATATTGATTTCGATATTGCATGTCAACCCAAATCCGCCATCAAATAAAAAGCGGGGGATAAGAACAATCAAGGCCCTGCTATTCCAGGTTGTTGTGTTGCGGGGGTCCCCCTGTTGGCCCCCTGAACAATAAAATTAGAGACAACTGAGGAGGGGGTAGAATCAGGCCAATTGACAACCTGGAATAGCCGGGCCTTGATTGGGAAAATGAACACCGAGTCATTTCCGGCACTTTATTTGAAGTCACGGTCATTTCAGGTTGTTAGAGAAAACTGGGGCGCCCTCTTAATAAGCCCCGCGCTCTGAAGGAGAAACTGTTGTTGAGGGTGAGGAGCAACACACTCTAACAACCTGAAATAACCATGACTTCGTTTGTTTACGATCCGGCCTGTAATATAGTAAAATCGTGTTATGCTATCCTTTCAATTTCAAAATAAAAAAAATCACTCATGTCTCAATGCCACAATAGGATCAAGCTGGGCGGCCTTTCTTGCCGGCACATAACCGAATACTACTCCAACTGCGGCGGAGAACATAAAGGCAATTAATACAATCATCATATTTATGGTAAAAGGGACGCCGAGCAGCATGGAAAGGAGGAACGCGGATGTAAGTCCGAAGGTTATGCCTATTACTCCTCCGAATGAGGAGAGAACCACGGCCTCCAGCAGGAACTGCTTCAGGACTTCATTCTCAAGGGCGCCTATAGCCAGCCGAATGCCGATCTCCCTTGTCCTTTCTGTGACAGAGACAAGCATTATGTTCATTATTCCGATACCGCCCACAAGGAGACTTATAGCCGCGACCGCGCCTAGCAGGGCGGTCAGTATTCCGGTAGTGCTTGTGAGCATGGTGGCAATCTCTTTCATGTCCATAACAGAAAAATCATCACCCTGCGGACCTTTTGATCCGGGTCTGCGCTCCCTTAACAAGGCTTCGAGTTCTTCTTTTACTTTTTCAGTGGAAACTCCATCCATGGCAGATACCATTATTGACGATATATTCCTGTTGCCGGATATCCTTCTCTGAAAGGTTTTTACAGGGACCAATACAAAATCGTCCTGGTCCATACCGAAACTGGCCTGTCCCTTGGATTTAAAAACGCCTATTATTTTGAAGGATATCTTCTTCAGCCTGAAGGTCATTCCGATCGGATCTTCTGCTCCAAAGAGGTTTTTTTTCACGCTTGCACCTATTATGCAGACTGGTTTACCGCCCATCAATTCTCCATTGGTAAATTTCCTGCCTGATTCAATCGTCCAGTTTTGCGCAGTGATATAATCATTTGTACTGCCGGTGATGGAAGTGAGCCTGTTCTGGTTACCGTAAATAATCTGTACCATGCTGCTAGTTACAGGCGCCACGGCTGCAAGTGAATCGATCTGGTTTCGTATTGCCTCCACATCAGCATCCTCAAAAGGAAGAGATTCACTCCTTGCCCCGCCCGGCCCCCTGAATCCCTGCCCCGGTCTTATCTGAAGAAGGTTGCTCCCGAGACTTGATATATCTTCAGTTACTTTAGCAGTAGCGCCGCTGCCCAGCGTTACCATGGTAATTACCGCAGCGACACCTATTACAATACCAAGGATCGTTAGGGATGATCTCATCAGGTTGCGTCTTATTTCCTTTAAGGCAAGGAGAATCGCCTGAAACCACATTATCAATTGCCTCCATTATGCCTGTCATTATCAATCAGGCCGTCACGAAAACCTATGGTCCTTTTCGCGTATTTAGCCATATCCTTTTCGTGTGTAACCATTACTATTGTTATATTTCTTTCATTATTCAACGCGGTGAGGAGTTCCATAATCTCTTTGCTTCTTTCCGAGTCGAGATTTCCCGTAGGTTCGTCAGCCAAAAGCACTTCAGGCTCTGTAACCAGTGCGCGCGCAATAGAAACCCTCTGCTGCTGTCCCCCTGACAACTCACCTGGAGTATGGCGCTCCCATCCCGAAAGACCGACAATCTCCAGGGCTTTTCTTGCCATCATCTTTCTCTGTCTGGGGGGAACCCCCCTGTAAAAAAGCGGGAGTTCAACATTCTCAAGCGCTGTTGTCCTGTTAAGGAGATTGTATCCCTGAAACACAAATCCTATATAGTAGCGCCTTAATAGCGCCCTCTGTCTTCTTGAAAGAGAATTGACGCTGACGCCTTCAAACAGGTATTCACCGTTTGTGGGGGTGTCAAGACAACCCAGTATATTCATGCATGTTGATTTTCCTGAACCGCTTGGTCCCATAACAGCTACAAACTCTCCCTGAAAAATTCTAAAATCCACTCCTTTCAGAGCGGCCATCGCAGCCTGACCTGTGCCATATTGTTTTACAACCCCCTTGAATTCTATGAGGCTGTCGTTAAAACTTTCTTCATATTCTTCCATGTTACTGCCCGACCATACCGGTTATAATATTCATGTCAGTTTTGAGGTCGCCGCCTGTTACCTGGGTCATACTGCCGTCTGTAAGACCGGTGGTGATGGAAACCGGCTCAGGAATATTGTTTCTGAGCACCCATACTGTTTTAGGGCCATTTCCTTTATCAACAGGCGTATTATTCATATTATCAGGCCTTGAAGGAGGACCGGGCATGAGCCTGCTCATCATGCCCCTTTTTTCATCGGAGGGGGAGGGGGCATTTTTTACCATAGGAGGTTCAAAACGAAGAGCTGCATTGGGTACGATAATTGTGTTTTCGATATTCTTCACGATTATCTCTGCTGTGGCTGTCATGCCCGGTCTCAGCAACAGGTCTTCATTATCCACGGAGAGAAGAGTTTTGTATGTAACGACTCCTTCCGTGGTTTCCGACCCGTATCTTACCTGTAATATTTTTGCCTTGAATGTCCTGTCAGGATAGGCGTCTACAGTAAAACCTGCATCCTGGCCTATCTTAACCATTCCGACATCCGCTTCATCAACATATACGCTTAATTCCATTTTTGTGAGATCTTCGGCCATTGTGAAAAGCACGGGGGCCTGAAAGGACGCTGCAACCGTCTGCCCCGGTTCTATTTCCCGGTTCAATACAATTCCGTTGACAGGAGAACGTATTACCATCTTGTCAAGGTCTGTCTCATTGACCTCAAGTGTGGCCTCTGCCTGAGAGACCTGGGCATTGGCCGATGCCTCTGAAGCAATGGCCCGCTGCAACCTGGCATCCGCCGAATCCAGTTCGTGTTTTGACGGGACCTTGTTTCCACTCGCCTCCCAGACCTGTCTCAGTCTGTCGAGTTCATACTGTGCTTCTTTTACAGTAGCCCTGGCGTCAAGCACCTGAGCTTTAGCAGCTTCAAGGGATGCCCTTGACTGTTTTACCTGGGCCTCCATTTTGGATGTATCGAGTGTGGTCAGAACCTGCCCTTTTTCAACATGATCATTAAAGTCAACGTTCACGGTCTTGACAATTCCCGACATTTCACTTCCCACATCGACCTGGTTCCTGGGTTCAAGACTGCCCGTGGCGCTGACCGTGATTGTGAGATCCCCCAGGGTCGCCTTCTGTGTCTTATAGGAGGCTATTGCGGCATTAGGGTTGTCTTTCATTGTTTTCATGATGATAAAAAGGGCGATCAGTATTACTATGAATATAAAAAATGACTTGAGATGCCTTCTTTTTCCTTTTGGCCTGTTCAGTTCCAGATTGTTAAATAAATTTTCTTTTTCGGGTGATTTTTCCATCATTTTATCTATCCTAAATTTCTTTTTTTGAATCAGGCCATTCGCCGCCAAGGGACTTATACAGTGTGATATAATTTATATTTATCTGCCCTTCACTCTGGGAGAGCTGATCCTGCAATGATAACAGGGTTCTTTCCGCCTCCAGAAGAACCTGAAAATCAACTACCCCTGATGAATACTGAATACGGGAAAGTTCCAGTGAACGTTTGGCCGCAGCGGCGGCCTTTTTTAATGCCTCTCTTTTAATATGCTCATTCGCACAGGATGAAAGGGCGTTTTCAACCTCTTCAAGGGCGGTAAGAACAAGACTCCTGTAATTCAGGAGCCTCTGCTCCGCGATTGATGTCTGTATTCCGATATTTCTCCTGATCGCTCCGGCCCTGAAGACAGGCCATGAGATTGAAGGGCCTATGCTGCGTGTAAGGCTGTCTATATCTAAAAGAGTGCCTGTTGACGCTGATTCAATCCCTATTGAACCGCTGAGGGTTATTTTCGGATAGAGATCTGAGACTGCCACTCCTATCCGGGCTGTCTGCGCGGCAAGGTCTCGCTCTGCCTTGCGCAGGTCCGGCCTGTTCCTCAATAGATCAGCAGGGATTCCCAGATACATGTTTCCGGTGAATTCAGGAACAGGTTTTGCAGAAGAGAGGATATTGTTTAATGATCCGGGGTGGCAGCCGATCAGGACTGCGATCCTGTTTAGCGCCTGATCAATCCTGGTATGGAGCGCAGGGATCTGTGAACGTGTCTGCTCAAGATTGGATTCGGACTTGTCAAGGTCAAGAGCTGTTACAAGACCTGCCTGATACCGCCATGATACTATTTCGTAGGTATCGGTCTGTGCCCTGAGGTTTGCCTCGGTTACGTTCAGTTGGGACTGGTAGATACGCAGTTCAACATAATTTAAAGCGACCTCGGCAACAAGGGATACCATGACGTCTCTCAGAGATTCATTTGCCGAATCAAGCTCTGTGTCAGATGCCTCTATTGAACGTCTGATGCCTCCGAATAGATCAATCTCCCAGCTTGAATCAAAACCTATTTTATAAAATTTGCTGCTTCTTTCGTTTGAACGGCTTTTTGTCGCGGATGCCGATGAATTTAAAGAAGGATAACGGTCCGCTTCGCTGACGCCCCTTCGCATCCTTGCCTCAAAAAGACGTTCTTTTGCTTCCATTAAACTCAGGTTGTCAGATAGCGCCCTTTTTATCAGGTCTGACAATATCGGGTCATTAAAAGATTTCCACAATTCGGTATTGATGCTTCTGTCTGTTTCAAAAACAAGGTTTTCTGATAATTCTGAATGCCATTTATCAGGAGTGGCAATCGCCGGTGATGAATAATCAGGTCCTACAGTAACGCATGAGAAGGAGAATATTGATATCAGCAGTATAAGAAAGTATTTATATATAAATACGCTGATTTTAAACATTTTTTTTAGTTCCTTATATTTTCAATAAAAAATTAAGATTAAATGGAATAATAATTCCTGAATGTAAAAGAACTTTTATTTATATGTAAAAGACTGTTAATAAATTGTAAAAGATTGTAAAAACCTTTTTCTTGACAGATAAGAATCATTTCCATATATTTACCGGAATTTCCAGGACATTTCATATAAATTTAGCTGTTCTAAAACTTAATAGCCTAACAAATATTCAACGGGGGTAATTTTTAATCAAACTAGCTTAACTTAACAAAAAAAGGGGGGAAAAATGAAAAGATCAGATCAAATTGCGTTTTTCAGGTTTTTGTTGTTATGTTTTAGTGTGGTCTTTGTCTTTGTTATCTGCGGGAACGCGGCAGGTCAGGATGATGCGGATGATTCGGAGTTTACTCTGGAGGAGATTGTCGTAACTGCCGAGTTCCGGGAGAAGGCAATACAGGATACGCCGCTCTCCATTACGGCTGTCAGCGCGGACATGCTCGAAGTGCGAAGCCAGGTCAGTATTGAACAGATAGCATTACAATCGCCTGGTGTAACACTCAAGCCGAATAACGCTTCCACAGTAGTGAAGCATGAGCATCAGTTAGGGGATGTGGAATAGTCTCAAGCATAG
>CAZJOB010000147.1:0-8450 GCA_964547435.1 uncultured Desulfatiglans sp.
TCTCATTTGTAGGGGCAGACCTATGTGTCTGCCCGGTATGTGCCCATAAGCAACCATTGGCGGGCCGACACATAGGTCGGCCCCTACTGTAATTTTTCACAAGGGGAGGTTCCACTGAGACTATTAAAGACTTCGTTTCTCATAGGTTGCCGCGAAGCGGTATAAATAAGCTTTTTACGAGTTCATCAATATTTGCTTTATTATTAAACATCATTTTTAGAGTAGGAAATTTCATGAAGCTATTTTTTTGCCTGATAGGACTTGTACTTGTTGTTGAAGGCCTGCCGTATTTTGCCTTTCCCGATAAGATGAAAAGATGGATGGAAACGATCAGGGAGGTTCCGGATTCTCAATTGAGGTTAATAGGCTTTATTTCGATGTGCGTCGGGATAATCATGGCCTATATTTTTATATGAATAATATGTTCAATATTGAAGAGTATGACTATGACCTGCCCCAGGAGCTTATTGCCCAGGAGCCTGTTTCGAATCGGGACCATTCGCGTCTCCTGTTCTTAAACCGCAAAAACGGGTCTGTTACCCATTATCATTTTTTTGACCTGCCGGATATCTTAAAAAAGGGAGACCTGATCGTCGTAAACAACACACGTGTTGTCCCTGCCAGACTTTACGGCCAAAAGGAGAGCGGCGGCAGGGTGGAGATACTTGTTCTTGATCATAACACTAACAATGGGAGCGGTTCGCGCTGGTGTCTTGTTAAATCTTCAAAAAGGCCCCAAAAGGGGAGTCTGCTCCTCTTTGAACAAGGTGTAAAGGGTTCGGTCGAGGAGAGGGGCGAGGGAGGCCTTGCGAGTATCCGGTTTACAGGCCCCGTGTCTATTGATGAACTGCTGGAAGAAAAGGGGGTTATGCCTCTCCCCCCTTATATAAAGAGGAATGGGGATAAATTCTCCACCCTGGACAGACAGAGATATCAGACTGTTTTTTCAAGGGAAAGGGGGGCAATAGCCGCCCCTACCGCGGGGCTGCATTTTACTGAAAAGATTATTGAAAGGCTGAACAACGCAGGAATCGGGATTGCGGAATTGACCCTTCATGTTGGGCATGGTACATTCAAGCCTGTCAGGGTAACGGATATCAGAAGACATAATCTGGGGTTTGAGAATTATTATGTGAGTCCTGATGCTGCGGAGGCAATCAATCGGGCGAAAATAGAAGGCAGGCGCGTAATCGCCGTTGGCACCACGGTTGTAAGAACACTGGAAAGCCTGGCCCAATCCGCCGGAGGGATTAGAGAGGGAACGGGCAAAACGAATCTGCTGATCACTCCCGGTTTTTCATTTAGAGTGACCGATGGAATGATTACCAATTTTCATCTTCCCAGGTCTTCCCTGCTGTTTCTCGTCTTGGCCTTTGGAGGAAGCGAATTTATTAAAGAGGCATACAGGCTGGCTGTGGAAAACAGGTACAGGTTTTACAGCTATGGCGATGCGATGATTATACTTTGAATATTAACAAATTTATCTTGTATTGTTTTGGAATTTAAAATATTACATAAATGTAAATCGTTGAGGGCCAGGGTATGTGAGCTGAAAACTGCTCATGGCGGTTTTGAAACGCCGGTTTTTATGCCCGTAGGCACTCAGGGGTCTGTGAAGGCCCTGTCTCCGGAAGAGATCAAGGAGGCAGGAGCGAAAATAATATTGGCCAATACCTACCATCTCTATTTGAGACCGGGCCATGAGATTATTGAAAGGCTGGGGGGTCTTCATTCTTTCATGAACTGGCATGGTCCTGTTTTGACTGACAGCGGAGGGTATCAGGTATACAGCCTCGCGAAACTGAGAAAAATATCCGAAAAAGGAGTTGTTTTTCAGTCACACATAGACGGGTCAAGTCATTTTATAGGCCCCGCGGAGGCTATTAATATTCAAAAGGCGCTTGGAAGCGATATTATCATGGCCTTTGATGAATGCGCCCCCTATCCCGCGGATTATGAGTATGTCCTGAACTCTGTCAGGCTTACAACTGTGTGGGCGGAGCAATGCCTTGAACAGGCGCGGGGTGAGAATCAGGCCCTTTTTGGTATTGTCCAGGGCGGGATGTACAATGATCTCAGGGAAATGAGTGCAAAGAATCTGGTAAGAATGGGGTTTGAAGGTTACGCGCTTGGAGGCCTGTCTGTTGGAGAAGACAGCGACGTCAGACACCGGGTGATAGATGAGACTATAAAGTATCTTCCAGAGGAAAAGCCGGTGTACCTGATGGGCGTGGGAAAACCTGAAGATATTCTGGAGGCGGTCATGCTCGGGGTCGATATGTTTGACTGCGTAATGCCCACTCGAAACGCCAGAAACGGAACCCTCTTTACAAAAAGGGGCAGACTGGTTATAAAAAACGCATGTTATGCGGATGATAAAAGACCGGTTGAAGAAGAATGCGGGTGTTATACATGCAGGAATTTCTCGCGGGCCTATTTAAGGCACCTTTTTATGGCGCGTGAACTCCTGTCGTACAGGCTGAACAGCATTCATAATATTTACTATTACACGCATTTTATGCAGGATATCAGGGATGCAATCAGAAATGATAACATGCTTGAATTCAGAGATAAATTTTACCAGTCAATAGAAAAAAATCAGAATGGAGGATTTGATAATGATTGATATAGCATACGCAATGGGAGGCGGAACCGGTGGAGCAAGCGCTCAGGGAGGAGGTATCGCCAATCTTCTGCCATTTGTATTTATATTTGTGATCATATATTTTCTTATGATCCGGCCGCAGCAGAAAAAGGCCAAACAGCACCGTGAAATGCTGGCCGCCTTGAAAAAGGGCGACAGGATACTAAGTTCGGGCGGGCTCTACGGCGTTGTCACCGGGCTCACTGATGACGCTGTAACCATGGAGATCGCCCCCAAGGTGAGGGTAAAGATATCAAGGGGATCCATAGCAGGCGTGATCAACAAGGAAGTTCAGAGCAGCGGCTCCTGATATTTTATCAATAATTTTTATAAAACAGCGGCTGAAGGCCGTTTAATTTTCTATATCAAAAATCAAGAAGGGAGATAGATCGTGTCAAAGAACCTGGGCCTGCGCGGCGCCATAATAGCAATATTGATACTGCTTTCTTTTATGTACCTGACACCCAGCTTGTTTAAATTATCAGAAAGAGATCTGCCTCAATGGTGGTCAGGCATTTTGCCGAAGGAAGAGATAAACCTTGGCCTTGACCTTCAGGGGGGGATACACCTGGTATATGAGGTTGACGTGTTAAAGGCGGTTGAAAACGATATCGAAAGAAGCATAGAGGATATAAAGGAGGATCTCCGCAGGGAAAAGATCCGGTACCTTGAACTTAAGCGGGACAGCACAAATGGTATTGATATCACCATCATGAGGCAGGAGGACAGGGATAAATTTACAGATATGATGAAGTCCCGGTATTCCGATTATGAGATAGAGGGAGGCAGTGCAAAGGAGAATGGCGTTGCCTTTGAATTGATCCTTAGATCAGAGGTGAAAAGGGAGATTATGAAGATGGCCCTTGACCAGGTAAAGGAGACCATCAGAAACAGGATAGATCAGTTTGGAGTAAATGAGCCGGAGATAAGTCTTCAGGAGGGAAACAGGATATTGGTTCAGCTTCCGGGCATGGATGATCCTGAAAGGGCAAAAAGACTGATTGTCACCACGGCCCAACTGGAATTCAGGCTTGTTGATGAAAAAAACAGCCTTGAACAGGCATTAAAGGGCAATATCCCTCCAGGCACTGAGATTCTGTATACCAAGGAAAAGCAGCCCCTTCTGGTCATGAAAAGAAGCTCCATGACAGGCGAATATATAACTGACGCCAGAGTAGACATGGACCCGCAGTACAATAAACCGGAGGTCTCCATGACCTTTAATAACAAGGGCGCACATATGTTTGAAAGGGTCACTGGGGATCATGTAAATGAGAGACTCGCCATTGTGCTGGACGATGTTATCCATTCCGCCCCGAATATAAACCAGAAGATAGGCGGCGGCAGGGCCCAGATAACAGGCAGCTTCACAATGGAAGAGGCGAGAGATCTTGCCCTTGTACTCAGGGCGGGCGCGCTTAAGGCCCCTTTGAAGGTAGCGGAGGAAAGGACTGTAGGCCCATCCCTGGGAAAGGATTCCATTGATAAGGGTTTTAACTCCATGGTAATAGGCACGATTATTGTGATCCTGTTCATGGTTATTTATTACCGTTTTTCAGGGATTATAGCTGATCTGGCCCTGGTGCTTAATATCCTTTTTATTTTGGCAGGGCTCGCGTTTTTCGGCGCCACCCTGACACTGCCAGGCATTGCAGGTATTATTCTGACCATAGGTATGGCCGTGGACGCCAATGTCCTTATTTTTGAACGCATCAGAGAAGAACTGCGGGCCGGAAAGACTGCCAGAACAGCTATTGAGAGCGGTTATGAAAAGGCGGTTGTCACCATAATTGACGCCAATGTCACTACTCTAATAGCGGCGCTTGTCCTTTTTCAGTTCGGCACCGGGCCGGTAAAAGGTTTTGCAGTTACCCTCTCTATAGGCATCGTAGCAAGTTTTATTACGGCTGTCTTTGTTACAAGGGTAGTTTTTGATTTTCTGTTAATTCGCATGAACTGGAAAAAAATCAGTATATAGAATGGAGTTATTAAATGGAATTGATTAAGCCGGGAACACATATAGATTTTATCGGGAAAAGAAAACCAGCGTTCCTTTTTTCCCTGATGTTAATCATCATCACCATATTTTTACTGATAATGAGAGGCGGCCCGAACCTGGGAGTGGATTTTTCCGGAGGAATCCTCATTCATATCAAATTATCAACAGACCACAGCCTTGCTGACCTCAGGGAGGCATTAAGGCCCATTAATCTTCATGAAAGCACTATTCAGGGATTCGGAGAAGAGGGTCAGTTTGAATACCTTATCAGAGCAAATGAGGGCGGTGATGCGATAGACAAGCTGACCGACGATGTAAAGGATGCGCTGTCCGGGCAATTCGGGGAATCGGTCGAGATAAGGCGCGTGGAGATGGTAGGCCCCAAGGTAGGTGAAAGTCTCAGAGAAAAAGCCCTGTTCGCCATATTTTTTGCCATCCTTTTTATCGCCATATATATCTCCGGCAGGTTTGAACTGAAATGGCTCATGAGTATTATCATGGCCATATCACTGGCAGTGGTCGTCTATATCGCGACACTATTAAATGTAAGCGTTACATGGCTTATTGTTGTGGCATTGCTGGTAACCATCGGCCTTTGCTGGGTGCTGCAATTAAAATACGCCATGGGGGCGGTTATAGCCCTTATTCACGATGTAATCATTACCATCGGGGCCTTTGCCCTGACAGACAGGGAGATATCCCTCTCCATTATAGCGGCGTTGCTGACCATTGTGGGCTATTCTCTGAACGACACGATTATTGTGTTCGACCGGATTCGTGAAAACATGCGCCGGTTCCGCAAACGTGATCTGGCGGAGGTTATCAATTCAAGCATAAATGAGACCCTGAGCAGGACAATAATTACATCCGGAACAACCCTTATAGTGGTGGTCTGTCTGTTCATCTTCGGGGGCGGGGTTATACACGATTTTGCCTTTGCCATGCTGGTTGGCATTGTAGTGGGTACCTATTCATCCATCTTTGTCGCCAGTCCCATAATACTCGCGTGGGAAGGCAGGGCAAATAAAAGGAAAAAATAATATCGAACACAGCAGGTTAGAGTGGCTGGCAAAAAGATAAGAAAAAAGCCGGGGACAAACAGGACATCATTCCGGATTATAACCATTCTTATTGCGGGGGCGGCCCTGATTGCCGGCTTCCGGCTGTACTCCTGTCTGTTCAACACGGACCCTCAGTTCAACTTTTTGGTGATAAGCCGCAATGGAAATCCCATGCAGGTGTTAAATGGCGAGACCCTGCGGCTTCATCCCATGGACAGGGTGAAAATCCTCAGCATCTCTACCAGTATATGTTTCAATCAGGGCATTCGCCTTGTCTCGAATATCATGGACATAAACAGCCTGCGCTATGAGGAATCACCCCTGGTGGAACTTCTTCCAAACAAGGAGCCCCTCGACCGCTATTTATTTAAGGTAGAGGTAAAGAGACATGCCCTGGCGGCAGGGTATATAGATATCCTGATTGAGCCGTATGTGGAGGACTGGATTGACAGGGTCAACAGGACCATCGGCAATGAAAAAAAGGTGGAACTGCTGGAGAGGGCGCTTGATCTGGGGTTTGTTGATGAAAAGATTATTCAAAGGCTTATTAACGAGTATATAACCCTTGAGATGTGGGACAAGGCCGCTGCCAGGCTTGATGAAATAGCAAAGACAAGCCCGGATGAAGAGACATTTTCCAGGTTGCTAAGGGTTTACGAGGCCATGAAAATGAACGACAGGGTCATATCGGTGCTGAAGGATCTGATAAAAATGGTCCCGGAGAAAACCGAATATGTGCTTCAACTCGCGGAAACCCTGGAAAACAGCGGCAAAATAAAAGATGCCATCAGGGAGTATGAGGGTCTTGAAGGCCGTTTACCGGAAGAGGCTCTTCTGCCGGTCTACAAGAAACTCGGGTTCCTTTGCGCTGAAAACCGGCAGGCTGACAAGGCTATTGGTTACTATTTAAAGGCCCTGAAAACAGATCCGGATGACGTGAATCTCTATTACAATCTTTCGGCCCTGTATGAGGGCAAAAAACAGTATGAAAAGGCCAACCAGTACCTCGCAGAGGCCCTGAAGAGGCAGACCGGGGACCTTGACAGCCGTCTCAAGCTGGCAGACAGTCTGATAAATAAGAAGGATTTCAAGACCGCGGAGAAATACCTGCAGGAGGTCCTGAATAAAAGGCCCGATTCAATTGATGCCTGGCTCCTTATGGTCAGACTGGAGGAAAAAAGGGGAAATAAGAAGGGACTGACAGCCGCCTATAAAAAGATTATCTCCCTTGACTCCAAAAATCTGAACGCTGTCTATAATCTTGGCGTTCTCGAATATGAGGCCGGCAACCTGGACAGCGCCCTTACCCATCTTGAAAAGTATGTAAAATCATACTCAAAAGATACAGGTACAAGGGGGTTCCTCTTTGATATATACAGAAAAAAGAAAAAGGATAATCTGGCGTATAAAGAGGCCCTCAGGATAGTAGAGTTAAAACCCGGCGAAAAGGGCTATTATCCCTTCATATTTGAACACCAGGACAAGGCCGGAGACTACAAGTCTATGGTTAAGGTCATGGAGGCAGCGGTAAAGAATAATCCTGATGACATAAACATCAGAAGATACCTTATAGTCGGATATCTCAAGACCGGCAATGATAAACAGGCAGTCACACAGATCGAAGAGATATTAAAAAAAGGCCCTGCTGATGTTCCCCTGCTCATGCAGCTTGCCCAATTGCAGGAGAAACTCGGAAATCCGGAAAAGGCCCTTGAGATCTATAAAAAGGTGCTTGAGGTCTCCCCGGGAAACGAAGCCGCGGAGGAGGCCTATATCAGGGTAAGGCTCTCCATACTGTCCGGAGGATAATATGGCCGTCGAAAAGCCTAAGATAGATGTTACTGCCGGGCTGATATGGAAAAAGGGCAGGGTCCTTGTCACGAGACGGCCGAAGGGCAGTCACCTTGAAGGCATGTGGGAGTTTCCCGGAGGGAAAAAAGAACCGGGGGAGACGCTTGAGGAGTGTGTAAAAAGGGAGATAAAAGAGGAACTGGGGCTTGATATAGAGGCGGATAAGCATCTTTTAAAGGTGACACATGAATATGAAACAAAGATTGTTGATCTTCATGTATATAAATGCCATATACTGGAAGGTATTCCAAAGCCCCTGGAAAATCAGGAAATAGCGTGGGTGAAACCGGATGAGCTCAATGCCGGCGAATTCCCGCCGCCTGATAAAAAGGTGATAGAATTTATAATGACTTTATCAGACTTGACCAATGGACTAAATCCGGGATACAATGCCCGGCATAAACTTGATGTGGTTTTTTAATGAACAGTCTTTAATTTTAAACGGAGGAGTAAATCATGAAATTACGTGGTATAGTCATTGCGTTATTGTGCATAGGTCTGACCTTCGGTCTTTGTTTTACCGTCAGTCAGGTCAATGCAGCATCTGCATCGGATTGTGAAATTACAGTGCTCAATCCCCTGGGCACTCCCCCACCGATCGAGGTAAAGCAGATGGCTCCGCGTCTGGATACACTGGACGGCAAGACCATCTACCTGATTAATACCGGCTTTCCAAATTCCGGCCGCCTTCTGGAAGAGATAGGCAACTGGTTCAAGGCCAACTATCCGAAAACTAACATGGTGATGGCAACTGCGGGGATGTCCAACATTCCTCAGAACGTGATGGATGAGATCAAAGAAAAAGCAGACGCGGTGATCCTCGGAGTGGGGCATTGAAGTGTCTGCGCTCCCGGGGCAGTTCGCCTCGCAATCGATTTGGAATCCCAATTAAAAA
>CAZJOB010000148.1:0-8434 GCA_964547435.1 uncultured Desulfatiglans sp.
CACGGATACATGGGGTTTGAGTCCACTGCAGCGGCACTTGACATTCCAGAACTTTTCAAATCCTATATCAGCGCCGAATCCGCTTTCGGTAACGTGGTAATCAAACAGCTTGAGACCGATTCTGTCGGCAATGATCGATGACTGCCCAACAGCGATGTTGGCGAATGGACCGGCATGCACCATACATGGCTGATATTCTGCGGTCTGCATAATTGTGGGATTGATCGTATTTCTCATCCAGGCAGTCATTGCCCCGCCTACTTCCAGATCCTTCGTCTTAACCGGCTTACCGCTCTTGTCAAAGGCAACCGTGATTTCATCCAGACGTTTTCTCATATCCGCCAGATCGGTTACGATTGAGAGTATAGCCATCAGTTCGGATGATACGGCAATGGCAAACCTGGACTGCATGGTAAATCCATCCTGTCTGCCGCCGATGCCTATAATCATATTTCTGAGTGACTGTGCGCAGAAATCGATAACCCAGCCCATCTCAATACGAGTGGGATCGATCTCCAGTCTACGCATTCCTGTGAGCCTCTTGAGCTGCTCATCGTTGTAGTTCCTCTCATGCTGCATTCTGGCAGTGAGAGCCACCATGGCCAGGTTGTGGGCGTTCATGATATCATTGATATCGCCGGTCAATCCCATTGAGAATTCGGTCATGGGAATCAAAAGTGAATTGCCTCCGCCTGCTGCCGTGCCCTTAATGTTCATTGTTGGACCGCCCGAAGGCTGACGAAGTGCGCCGCCTACGTTTAATCCGAGCTTTCCGAGACCTTCCATCAGTCCGCATGAGGTCGTGCTTTTACCCTCTCCCAGAGGAGTCGGTGTTATAGCGGTTACCTCGATGTATTTTCCATCATCCCTTTTCTCCAGCCGGTTCATTATCTTCAGAAAATCCAGCTTGGCGAGCCTTCCATAGGGCATGAGTTCATCTTTCTCAAGACCCATTTTTTCACGCCATTCATCAGGGGTAACCATATTTTTCTCAGCAGCTTCGGAAATCTGCCAATCTTTCATTTCAACTGCGTTATACGCCATACGTTATCTTCCTCCTTAATTGAATTATTCCATTGATATACTCTATAAAATCATATATATCGTCAAAATTAAAAGTGGTTTAAAATATCAAAATCGGAACCCTCAGTCAAGCCAAATACCTTTTAGTGAATGGCCAAATGAACCTGTATTTTTAATGATACTGTCCTGAAAGGAGTAAATAACCAGATGAAACCCATAAATTCCATAGGCTTTATAGGCGCTGGAAACATGGCAACTGCGCTGATCAAGGGCCTTATAAACAGTGGTATATACAGTCCTGAACAGATAAATGCCTTTGATGCCGACATCGAGAAAATCCAAAAGATTTCCAATTTGCACGGAATAAGGGGTGTGTCATCCAATATAGAGCTTGTAAAAAACAGTGATATCATATTGCTGGCGGTCAAGCCCCAGGTCATGGAGGATGTTCTCAATGAAATAAAAGGGGCTGTAACTGACAGCCATCTTGTCATATCCATCGCGGCAGGCATAAAGATAAAAAAGATAAAGGACTTCTTAGGCGGCAATATCCCTGTAATCAGGGTCATGCCAAACACCCCGGCCCTTATTCAAAAGGGTATGAGCGCGCTTGCCTTCAGCCATGACAGCACTCCAGATCAGATGGCCCTGGCTGATAAGATATTTGACTCTGTGGGCAGGAGTGTCAGGGTAGAAGAAAAGGTGATAGACGCGGTTACCGCCCTTTCGGGAAGCGGGCCCGGATTTATTTTCAGGATTATGGAATGTTTTGCAGAGGCCGCGGAGATGCAGGGATTTGATAAAAAAGACGCTGTCATGCTGACTGTTCAGACCTTTCTTGGATCGGCATCTCTGGCCGCTGAATCGGAACTAAACCTTTCTCAGTTAAGAGAGATGGTAACTTCACCGGGCGGCACAACACAGGCGGGGCTGGCCTTTCTTGATAAAAGCGGTATTTCAGACATTATAAAGGGAGCAGTAGAGGCTGCAAGAAAAAGGTCAGTGGAGCTGGGAAAAAATTAATTATGTTTTAACCTTGCATAAGCGGTTTGGCGGGATTTTCGCCAAATCCACTTAATGCAAATGTGTTTGATTTTCTCCTTGACATGACACTTAATATACGTACAATAATCAGTACATGTACAGGAGGTTTAATATGAAAGCTATTACATACACAAATGCCAGGCAAAATCTTGCTAAAACAATGGAAAATGTATGCAATGATCATTCACCTGTTATTATTACTCGTAAAACAACTGATTCCGTTGTGATAATGTCACTTGCGGACTATGAAGCCCTTGAGGAAACAGCATATCTTTTACGTTCTCCGAAAAATACAAAAAGGCTTATCGAATCCATTGCTCAACTTGAAAATGGAAAAGGAACAGAAAGAGAACTTATTGAATGAAGCTTATATTTTCCGATAATGCTTGGGAGGATTATCTATATTGGCAGAAAACTGACAAGAAAATCCTCCGCAGAATCAATAGTCTCATAAAAGACATTAAACTCAATCCATTCGAGGGAATTGGAAAGCCTGAGCCACTCAAACACGCCTTATCCGGGTACTGGTCCCGAAGAATTAATGATGAGCATAGAATTATATATAAAACCTCTTCAGATGCTATCCTAATCGCACAGCTTCGTTACCATTATTAAACCACAACAGGCCGGCTCAGGAGCAGCGTGGTTTTTACGCTGTCACCTAGCCGGGGGTTAAAAGCCTTCTTATTAGTTTATATTTGGGGACCATATAATTTTTATAACTGCCTATTATTACAAACAATTTTGATTTTGTTTTTTTATTTGGGTTGTCCCAAGCATTACAAAGACTAAACCTGATCTATGAGGTTGAAAACCAAATTATTAAAGAGCACCTCGGTTGGTTTCAATGTCAATCTTTTTAGTTTCTTATGGATGTTGAATTTCATTATTTCATGGATTGTCCCCATTGACATGAATGAAAGGTTATCAGCTCTTTAATATTTTACATGAAAAGTTCCTGCAACTTGTGCCTGTGCCAATCTCTTATCCAGTCAAACTCCATCATGATAGTGCCCAGTTTTCTATTTTTAATTTATTAATTCGTTCAAATTCAGATATGTTATTAGTGACAAGTGTAAGGTCTCTCGCAATAGCTTGAGCTGCTATTTCCATATCGTAGGGGCCAATGACCTTCCCTCTTTTTTCCAGATCGGCTCTTATCAAACCAAATACTTCTGCATCAGTGTCATCAAATGGAAGGATGTCAAACCCTGAAACGAAGTCAATTAAGGCTGCCTTGTTCTTTTCTCTGTAGCCACTCTTTGCTATTCCATATTCAAGTTCCGCAACAGAAATAGCCGATAACTTGATTTGATTTGGCTCAAAGGTTTTTATTTTTTCTACGACAGCTACTGGTCTCTTATTTATTATGTAAATACAGATATTTGTATCAAGTAAATACATCAGAGCCCTTCTCTCTCCTGCATGGGTGGCTGATTCCTTCCTTCAGCCATAAAGTCATCTGAAAACTCTGTAAGGCTGCGTTCAAAGGCTTCCCAGGGATTTTTCTTTGAAAAGAGAATGATAGTGCTCCCAATTTTCTTAATATAGAGTTCTTTGTCCTCAACCTGATACTCCTTGGGAAGTCGTATTGCCTGACTATTCCCACTTGTAAATACTTTTGAACTAAGCATATTGATATCCTCCGGTCAAAGTGTATACGCTTGTATATACAATTGTCAATGGCAAATTCTCCTTCACGCGCCACAGGGTACGTACAACCCCAATAGTTAAAACCGACTACCTGTGAATTACCTTTTCTCTCGTTACCACGGTCCCCGTGGTAATGTTTTATCTGACGCTCCGCGTCCTTTTACATGCCTAAAAATATTGATCATTCCTGTTTTAACACACAACCCTTTTGTATTGTTCCAACTTTGCTAACTTCTTTTCAGTTTGCAGGAACGGTGAAAGGATCTCTTCATTCTAATATTTTACATGGAAAGTATTTGCAACTTGTGCCAATCTTTTATCCAGTGTCCAAATAGGCACACCCGTCAATACAACGGATGCCAGAAGATGGATATCCAAATATCCCAGCCCTTTTCCCATCAAAAGTTTTTTCTCTATAAATGCTAATATCTCATGATGTTCAGCTTCGATACTCATGGGCAGAAGTTGTAAAAACGATAGGATGACTGTTCTATCTTTAAGGTTCCCGCAGGCTAGTTCCCCTACGATTAATGGGTGGCATAACACTCTCCCATTATTCAGCAAATCAGCCAACTCAGGATTCCCATCTCTCAAATGTGAAACCCAAACCGATGTATCCACAAGTACCATTTTCTGTCATGAACCTCTTCGTCTTGGTATAGCTTCCAGTTGCTTTTGAGTCCCCCCGAGTTTTGCAAGCCTTTTACCGCTTTCTCTGGCAATAAGAGATTCAAGTCCAAGTTTTACAAGAGTGGTTTTTTCTTTTATCCCAGTCATTTCAGATGCTTTATTGATAAGATTATCTTCGATATTTAGAGTTGTTCTCATAACTTCACCTCGTGTATTTATGATGCAAAAGTATGTATCTTCCATGCATACCTGTCAAGACATTCTCTGATCTGATCGGCTTTGATTAGAGGTATAGTTATTTTGTAACAAAATCCTGCTTAATGCAAATCCGATAAGGAGCATCAAGATGCATCAAGATGGGGACGTCTATGCTTTTATGCCATTCAGTTGTTAATCAACTCAAAATGATTTTCCCTTGCGAGTTTTTCTCCCCTTCTCGATGAGCGACTGATTGCTGGCTGACTCATATTTAGCACCCTGGCTATTTCAATGGTACTCATTCCCAGCTTTCTATGTACCCAAAAACACAGTAATGACCTGGCCCTGACTGTTAAAGGAGATTTATCACATGCAGTGACTTCTTCAGGTGTTATCCCCATTATCTCTGCTACCCTCATCTTTACCTGATTAAAATCAACACCCCGTACCTTTAATTTATACCTTTGTTCAAAAGACTCTTCCGATGTTTTGAGAACATCATCAACAAAATCGCTATTCCCTAAAATACGCTCATCGCCTTTAAGCCTTATTCCGGCTTTCCAGGATTCTTTTAAGCCAGTCCAGCCTCCTGAACTTCTTAATAACCCGCCTCCTGTTAAATCGGGGCGTTTTCCCTGTGCTATACCTTTTTTGACAAATTCTCGGTACATCTTTCTGGCTTCTCTTTTATTCTCTGAGAATATGCCATATATATAACCTGTATTCTGCCATGTATTTTTCGGTGATCTCATTAATATATGATGTCCGCACCATGGATATTTATCCAATTCACTTAAGTCTGATACTATTCCGGCTCTAAGTGGGTTCAAGTGAATATAACGCACCAGTTCTTTCAAGTATATGTCTTCCTGGCATAAGACAGATTTATAGCGGTTTTGAAATAACTGTCCATGCCTTCGGTATTTTTTATTAAACCATCCAGCATACCCTGTCAGTAACCGGTTCATGAATACTGAAACAGATACCAATCCTGTTCTCAGTAAAAAGTGAGCATGGTTGGACATCAAAGCCCATGCGTAACAATCTGTTTTTGTCTCAGGGATTAATTCAGATAAACGACTTAAAAAGTTCTCGCGGTCAAAATCAGATTTGAATATCTTGCGTTTTTCTATTCCCCTGATAATAACATGATGCAGTGCGCCGGGAGTATCTATTCTTGATTTTCTTGGCATAAAAGCTAATTACCACATGACTATTAATACGTAAAGCATAAAAGCATAGACGTCCCCATTCTTACCACAGTAATAAGTGAGCATGGTTGGACATCAAAGCCCATGCGTAACAATCTGTTTTTGTCTCAGGAATTAATTCAGATAAACGGCGTAAAAAGTTCTCCCTGTCAAAATCAGATTTGAATATCTTGCGTTTTTCTATTCCCCTGATAATGACATGATGCAGTGCGCCGGGAGTATCTATTCTTGATTTTCTTGGCATAAAAGTTAATTACCATATGACTATTAATACGTAAAGCATAAAAGCATAGACGTCCCCATTCTTACCCATTCTTACCACATTATCTGTTAATGTGACCACCATCTGATGAATTGAAGGAGCCGAAACTCTAAAATACTCCTGTATGTCTCTTTCAGCCGGTGATTGCCGATGTACCTTTGAATAATAATAAATGAATGCAAGGTATTGACCTTGTTTTTCTGTGAATTTATATGCCATGTATCTTTTTCTTTTTACCTCACACAACATAGGAGTATCAGGCAAATTTTCCCATATTGAAGTTTAGAAAATAACCTGAAACTCGTTAATATTAATCATAATTTCAAAATCTTATATCAAATCTTATCTGCATATTGAAATCGACAAAACAGGCAAAGAATTTCTTTTCACATTAAAATACAAGTCTACTTGAAATAAAACGATATTTTAAAACTATACAAATGGAGCACCATACCCGGCTTCGCTAGCTACGCCGTGGTTCGCCTTCCCATCGTGTAATGCCATTGCCTTGTACGACGGCTAATCACCATAGCGGTAAGCCATAGGGTCTTCTGGCAAAGGCGAGCAAAAACAGAAAATATAGCTTAATTAAAAACCTGAAGAATTGCGGGAAATAAAATCACATCTAAAAATTGTTGTCAAAAGATAATATTAGTCCGCCTTACTCCTGATATGGCTCCCCCTCCCCTGCCCCTACCGCAAGTGGAGAGGTTAATGATACCTGCCAATATACCGGCTGGCTATGCATCTATCAAAGGCAGGCAGCCACCTTCGCTAAAGCTACGGCGTGCCAGGCAGGTGCCCCTACAAAAGTCTCCATTATCTTTTACCCTTGTGCCATGCGCCTTGAGCCTTGAGCCTTGCGCCTTTCCCTTCCCTGTTTTTAGAATTGACACACAGGATTCATTCCCATATTATCCAACTACTTAAAATAATAAGAAAAGATGAAAGGAACATAAAAATGTATAAAATAGCAGTTATTCCGGGTGATGGTACAGGCCCAGAGGTTATCGCTGAGGCGCTCAAGGTACTTAAGACCATCTCTCAAAAATATGGGTTCAAATATGAAACAACCTCCTATGATTTTGGAGCTCAGCGGTATCTCAAAACCGGTGAAACGCTTTCTGACAAAGACATAGAAGAGCTTAAAAAATATAATGCCATTCTACTTGGGGCAATAGGCCATCCGGACGTACCACCGGGAATTCTTGAAAAGGGTGTATTGCTTAAAGCCCGTTTTGGACTGGACCAGTATATAAACTTAAGGCCTGTAAGGCTCTACCCCGGCGTTGAGACACCGCTAAAAAACAAGGGGCCAAAAGAGATAGACTACTGTGTTATCCGTGAAAACACGGGCGACCAGTACACAGGGGCAGGCGGTTTTTCAATGAAGGGCACTCCCCACGAGGTGGCAATACAATCTGCTATATATTCAAGGCACCAGGTAGACAGATGCCTCAAATACGCATTTGAATATACCCGCAAATACGGCAAAAAGGCACAGGGCAAGGGTGAACACAATACACTCGCCCTTGTTGGTAAAACCAATGTGCTTACCTATATATATGACCTGTGGGACAGGGCATTCCATGAGATGGGCGCCAAAGAGTACCCTGACATCAAAAGGGAATACTTTCATGTTGATGCAACATGCATGTGGATGGTAAAAAACCCCGAATGGTTTGATGTGCTTGTTACAGGCAACATGTTCGGCGACATTATCACTGACCTTGGCGCAATTACCCAGGGGGGCATGGGGCTTGCTGCTGGCGGTAATATCAACCCGGAGGGCGTAAGCATGTTTGAACCCATTGGCGGCTCTGCACCCAAGTATACAGGATTAGGCGTAATAAATCCGCTTGCTGCCATATGCGCCGCAGGCATGATGCTTGAGACCCTGGGCGAACAGGCTGCCGCGGACAAGATAGAAGAGGCGGTAAAATATGTTACCGCAAATAAGATGAAGAGCATGGATGCAGGCAAGATGGGTTACAGCACAGCAGGGGTTGGAGACCTTGTCTGTGAAAGGATAGTATCTTAATAGTTATTTTATTAAAGGCCGCCTAAATGGGCGGCCTTTTCATTTATGGCCCCGGGGAAAGATATCTTAACCGGGGTTTTCTATTGGTAAATCCCTTAAACTATTATATAAAGCAAAATGTTACATGCTGGTAAACATGTAATCGCCATGATGAAGAGGGCACGCAGCTGCGTGCCCCTACAATGATGTGCACGATTGTTAATGAATTTGGATTCAATAATGGACCGTAGGGGCACAGCGCACTGTGCCCATTCTTGGTGGCGATGATTTATCAGTTCATGTACATGAAATTTAAAGGGGAATAAAATGAAGCTTGATTTTCAGGATGCTTTTTTTGAGGAAGGCGCGGTTCCCGGTGCTGTTGTTGCCATT
>CAZJOB010000149.1:0-8361 GCA_964547435.1 uncultured Desulfatiglans sp.
TAGTCAGCTTTAAAAAAGAGGCAGATGGAATTTTGCCTGATAATGCATCTATCCATACATTAGTATCTAACAGATGCCTCATAACCGGTTGTCCCATTCAGATCTGATTTGCCGTTGCCACTCAACCGAATCCCTGTCTGTTTTAAGCCATCCAAGAAGATTGTTTATTTTTTCAGCATCAGGTTTTGCTTTTTTTTCATCAAGTATAATCAAGAGAAGCTTACCCTCCCTGGGTATTTTCTCCGGGTCTGCTGGATAGATTACTCCTTCTTTAACAATTGCTTCCATTGTATTGTAGGTCGCCATGAACACCTCCTGTTTAAAGATAGGGCTTTAATCCAAATAGTAGTAAAATATCATACATTATTATGAAGTCATGCTCCAGAAGATGCAAGAGGTTTGTTCAAATAAAAACTGATCATGGAGGACTGAACAAAGGGATGAGACCTGGGGTCTGCAAGGAATCTATTTCCGAGACCTTTGAAAAAGTCTTTTTGCCGTCATTCCGGACCTGCCTGCCGGGGCGTAGCCTTGGCGAAGACCGGATCCGGAATCCAGTAAGTATTTGAAAATACTGGATACCCCCGGCTTCAGTCATGCCGGGGCAGGCTCCATTCGCCGGTATGATGATATGACATTTTTTGTAAGGTTATGCAAAGGTCTCTTTCCACTATTTTTGTCTCTTTTTTACTTTTTTTCAGTACAGCTCCGCCCCTTAAGTTACAGGGGGTTATGACCTTAACTTGTGTCATTCAAAACTATCATTTTTTGATGAACGCTATCAGCACTCAGCTACCTGTCCCGCAATAATCACGTTATAGCGTGACGACGGCGGAAGCCTCGTGTGAAGGCGGATCAGCTTAAGGCATTAAAAACAAAGACCTGGCTGATCGCTGGTCCGCCTTCGTTTGCAACTATGGCGGGACAGGTCCGCCTTCGTTTGCAACTATGGCGGGACAGGTCCGCCTTCGTTTGCAACTAGGGCGCGACAGGCCGCTTAAGGCTTCATCCATGATGCTGCTTCTTTGCTTCCCAGATCAAAAGCCTTGGCCGGCTGTCCAGCTTTGGCTTCATGGCTTCATATTCATCCCTTGTCAATACAAGGGATCTGATCTTGCGTTTTATATATCTTTCGGTTTTTCTGCTCAAATCATTAAGGTGATATTCATCTATGTTTCCCACCAGAAGCAGATCCATAATGCCCGTGTCTTTTCCTTCTGCATAGTCATCCAGCAGAAAGGCCAGTTCCAGATCCCCCAGCCTTGTGACTATGCTTTCTATAACCTGATCCAGTCCCATGACCTTGTTTACCATTGACCTCAGTTCCGGGAAAAGAGGGTGGTCTTTATTTGCCATGTAATAGACCTGCCTGCCGTCTTTTTCGGATTTCAGGAATTTTGTGTCTGTGAGCTGGTTGAGTTCTTCTCTTACCGCGTTTGTGGAGACATTGAACTCCTTGGCGAGTTCCCTTAGATATGACCTTGCCTGAGGATTGAAAAACAGCCTCACAAGCAGTTTTATCCTTGTTTTTGACGCTATCAGTCCTGAGAACAGGTCGTTCATTCTTGCCTCTTTATGAGTAGAAATGTTGCTCATTATATGTCGAATGATAAAGGTTGTCAAGCAGGTAATGGGCGCTTGGGTACGGAATCCATAAAAAACTTGACAGTATGCATATTGGAAGATAAGCTTCCAATATGCAAGGATACATTAAACGAATTATAGGCCGAAAAGTCATAAACAAAATGCAAAGCACTCCGGCTGTCGCCATACTCGGTCCCAGGCAATCCGGAAAATCAACACTTGCCAAGTACCTAATTAAAGATATTAAAGATGCAATATATCTGGATATCGAGAGACCTTCAGATATGAATAAACTCAGGGATCCGGAGGCATTTTTAAGTCTTCATAATGATAAATTAATTTGTCTTGATGAGATTCAAAGAATTCCGGAACTTTTTCCGGTATTGCGAAGTTTGATTGATGAAAACAGGCGGAATGGACAGTTCCTGTTGCTGGGTTCAGCTTCTCCTGATCTTTTGAAGCAGAGTTCTGAATCACTGGCTGGAAGAATATCCTATATGGAACTGACTCCGTTTCTTCATCCGGAAGTTATGGGAAATGATGAATCGGAAGATTTGAGGATTTTATGGAGAAGAGGGGGCTTTCCGAGAAGCTATTTAGCCGTTGATGATACTGAAAGCCTTGAATGGAGGCTTGATTTTATAAAGACCTTTCTCGAAAGAGATATCCCGAGTTTAGGCTTCAGAATACCTTCCCGGTCAATAGAAAGGTTTTGGCAGATGAGTGCTCACGTGAATGGTCAACTCCTCAACAGTTCAAAACTTGGAGAATCTTTAAGCTTAAGTCATCATACTATAAGATCCTATATTGATATAATGGAACAGACCTTTATTTTCAGGATTTTACCGCCTTATATAGTGAACCTGAAAAAGAGACTGGTCAAGTCTCCTAAAATATTCATTAGAGATACTGGACTGTTGCACGCACTGCTTGGGATTGAAAGTCAGGATGATTTAATGGGACATCCAGTTTATGGATCGTCCTGGGAAGGGTTTGTGATTGAGAATGTCCTCTCATTGCTGCCGAAATGGCGACCGGCTTTTTACAGAACATCATCAGGTTCTGAAATAGACTTAATACTGGAAAAGGGGCGAAGGCGTATCGCTGTTGAATGCAAAGCTTCCTCTTCTCCTGCTCCGACTAAAGGTTTTTGGAATGCGATTAGCGACCTCGGGTTGAAAGAGGTCTGGGTAATCGCTCCGGTGAAAGATGTCTATCCGATTGAAAAAAATATAATAGTTTCACCACTTGGGTATTTTATTAAAGAAATTCTGAAAATTGACGACTAACTCTCCATCCAATATTCCCCTGAATGCACGGAATATTTTCAAAATAGATAAATTATTCTGAAAACCTTTCTTGCATTATTTGAATTTTTAATTATTATCAATGTTGTTGCATTCGTAAAAAGTCCCAGAAACGTCATTCCTGCGCAGGCGGGAATCTATAAGCTTCTGAAATAAATGGATTCCCGCCCCCGTATCAAGTACGGGGCAGGCTCCATGCGCGGGAATGACAGATAAAGCTAAGATCTGACTTTTTACGAGTTCAACAATATTAAGTTCAAGTAAAATTTCGGCAACCTGTTTGTGAGAATAACTAACTGAAGTCTTTATCAGTAAAGGAGGAAGGTATGAGAGTAAATTTTGATAGAATAATTTGTGCTACTGATTTTTCGGAACTCTCCAATTATGCAGTACATTACGGAGTGTCTCTGGCAAGAGAATTCAAGGCAAAATTGTATCTGTGTCATGTGATCGACCTTTCTTCAGCTACTATGTACGGCGAAGCGACCTATGCCTTTGAATCTCAGTTGACCCACATGGAAGATTACGCGAATGAGAGAATGAAAAGAATTATGAGCAAATATGATGTCGAATGGGAGCCTTTGATAACCATCGGCAATGCGGCAGATGAGGTAGCGCGCCTTTCAAGAGAAAAAGAGGCAAACCTGGTTATAACCGCTACAAGAGGAAGATCAGGTTTAAAGCGGTTGTTTCTGGGGTCAGTTACAGGGCATTTAATGGGCGCTCTTCGCTGTCCTCTTTTGACAGTGAGAGGCCCCAGACATGATCCCGCGTTGACAGAGGATAAAACAATCAGGTTTGACCGGATTCTGGTAGGCTGTGATTTTTCACCTGACTCGAACCTTGCCCTGGAGTACGGCCTCAGCCTGGCCCAGGAATTCCAGTCCGACCTTTATCTTGTGCATGTGCTTGAAACGCCCAATTATAAGGGTCTTTCCAAATCCGTCGAGAGTGCGCGTGAGGAGATCGGAAAAAGTCTGCATAAAGAACTAAAAAAGAAACTCGAGAATCTTGTTCCTGAAGATGCGCACAACTGGTGCAAACCCAAAACCAGGCTTCTTGCGGGGCAGGCCCATGAGGAACTTGCCAAATTCGCGGATGTTAATGATATTGACCTTATTGTCCTGGGAGTGCGCGGGCAGAGGCTTATAGAGTCCTTATTCGTCGGAAGCACAACAGAACGCACTATCCGCAATACCGGATGTACTGTACTTTCAGTAAGACCGACAACCGGAGAAGATATTTAAGATATTTTGAGAACAGCGGCCCCTTTTACTTTGCCTTCTTTAAGCATTGACAGAACTTTGTTTGCTTCAAGGAGATCATATTCTTCTACTTTTGGTTCTTGATACCCCCTTTAAATTTTGACAGGATTTACAGGATTTACATGATTGACCTAACATAATAGAAAACCTCATAAAAAAAAGGTTCCTTGACGTAAGGTGCTTCTTTCTAATAAAATAGAGGCTATCCATTAATGATGGTCTCGTAAAAAGTCCCGCAAACGTCATTCCCGCGCAGGCGGGAATCTATAAGTATCTGAAAACACTGGATTCCGCGATCCCCGAAAACAGCATCGGGGCAGGCAAGTCGCGGAATGACAAACAAAGAAAATCGACTTTTTACGAGATCGTCATTAATAAATGATACTTAAATAATACAGGGGGCAATCATGGGACGTTTTATCAAGTGGGCTCTGGGTATAATCGTTGGAATTATTATCATAGCGGGCATAGCAGTATTTATTATCCTGTCGAGATATGACTTTAATGACCTTAAACCGGCGATTTCGAAAGTGGCCTATGAAAGCACTGGCAGAGAATTTAACATAGATGGCGATATTGATCTCAAAATCGGCCTGACCCCTTCCCTGGTCCTGTCAGGCGTAAGATTTCAGAATGCTTCCTGGGGTTCAAGACCTGATATGGTAAAACTCGACCGTTTTGAAGTGAAGGTCGCCCTCCTTCCCCTGCTCAAAAGAAATCTGGAAGTAAAGCGTCTTATACTGATTGAACCGGATATACTAATTGAGACTAATAAGTCCGGCAAATTAAATACTCAATTTGTAACTTCTGAAAAAGCACCTGAAAAGACAGTTCAGGCAGAAGCCCCGTCAGATGATTCTATTCAGCTTCCTTCTCTTAGCTTTGATGAAGTTGAGATAGTGAATGGCACTCTTACCTATCGTGACGGCAAGACAGGCAGTTCCAAGCAGATTATCCTGAAAAAACTGCTGGCAAGCACCAGCGGGATTGACAGCCCCGTGGATTTCAATCTCAATGGGACCTACAACGAGGCCCCATTTGATCTGTCGGGGCGCATCGGATCAATCGCCTCCCTGACTGATCCCGATAAGGAATGCTCCATAGATATAACAATAGAGGCCTTTGACGCATCAATTAAAGTACTGGGTTCTGTAAAAGACGCTATGACGCCTGAGGGGATTAATCTCGGACTCACAATAAATGTCGCGAAATGGGATAAGATCTCTCAGCTTGCCGGTCAGCCTGTTCCTTTAAAAGATCCATTGAATTTATCAGGCCGGATCAGTGATCCCGGTCCGGACGCGTACAGTATAAATGATCTTAAAATCAACATGAGTGATATGGAGATTACCGGAAGCGCCGGGGCCAGTCTTGCCGGAAAGGTCCCCATGCTTGATGTAAAATTGGCTTCGAAAAAACTGGATTTAAGACCGATACTGGCTGATGACGGGAAAAAGGATACTGTTGATTCCAGAGATGGGAAGTCTGCAAAGGGATCTGATAAGATCTTTCCTGCTGATCCATTACCTGTTGACGCCCTGAAGAAGGTGGATGGAAAATTTCAGTTTCGTTTCGCAAAAATTATTCTTCCCCAGCTCGCAATAGATAATCTGGAGATGGATGTAACAATGAAGGCGGGAAGCATTGATGTGAAACCCCTCAAGGCAAATGCGGGAGGAGGTTCGGTGAATGGAGTCATCGCCATCAGGCCTTCGGGCAATGCCCTTGAAATGGTGACCAGGCTTACCTGCGCAAAGGTCAATCTGGGGGATACCCTGAAACAGGCGGGCATCACGGATATGCTTGAAGGAATCATTGATGTCGAGGTTGATTTAGGAGGAAAGGGTTCCTCCATGGCATCTCTTATGGCGGACCTGAAAGGTTATACCAGCATAATAATGGGGCAGGGCCGGATCAGCAATAAATATATAGACAAGATCGGCGGAGGAATCAGCGACAGCATCTTCCGCCTGCTGAATCCCGCCAGAGAAAAAAAGGATTATACTGCAATCAAATGCGCGGTCGGAAGGTTTGATGCAGTAAAGGGCGTGGCTGATGTAACTGTCCTGGCACTTGACACTGAAATCATGAGAGTCGTTGGCGCGGGAGAGATCAACCTGGGAACAGAACAGCTCAACCTCTCATTAAAGCCGGAACCCAAAAAGGGTGTAGGAGGACTCACCTTAAACCTTGGAGACCTGGCACAGCCATTCAGACTCGCGGGAAACCTGGCCAGTCCTTCCCTTTCCCTGGATAAGACACAGACCGCAGCTGCAATAGGAAATTTAATTTCCGGAGGCCTTGGTTCACTTCTGCGCAAGACTGAAACCGAGGAGACAGATCTGTGCGCGACTGCGGTTGAGATCGCAAAAACAGGTGTTAAGCCCGCTGTTACAAAGGAAGTGGCTGAGGAGCCGCAACCGACTCCTCAGAAAACAATTGAAGACGCGATAAAGGACCCTGGAAAGGCATTAAAAAAATTATTCGGCCGATAGGGTTTATTTATATTGGTTCAAGAGCGCATTTGGATGAGGATGGCATGGTAACAAGCCATTCACCGGTCAATTCCATAATTTTCAGCTTGGCATCCAGGTTCTGACGGCGCACGGGAATCATGTCAATAACATCGAAACCGCAGAACTGCAGGGTCCTCTCCAGGTTCATGCAGCAGGATGTTGTGCCGTTCCCGCTCCCGCCGGCGTAGCATATTCCAACTGCAATGGCCCCAATATCATTATTGAACGGGCCGGGCATGTTTGTTACCGGCCTGCGGGGTATTTTTGATCGCACCCGCCGCAGCCTGTCCAGAAACCCCTTCATGCTTTCACTCAGATCACCAAAATACACTGGATTGGCAAAGACAACGACATCCGCTTCCTCAATCTTTTTATTAATAGAGGCAAAATCATCTTCTATTATACACCTGTCATCATCCCTGCATACACCCCACCCGTCGCTGTTACATTGCCTGCAACGTTCGATCTTCATATTCGGCAGATAGATAGTTTCAGTTTTGCCGCCTGCATTGTTAATGCCTTTACACAGCGCCTTGATTAATAAAGCTGTTCGACCTTCAGGATTCCTGCTTCCGGAAATAATTAATATATTCATAAAATGCCCCCTTTCGAAAACGCCCCTTATGCCTTTAACCTTGCGCCTTATACCCTATACCTTATACCCTATACCGTATACCTTATACCGTGTACCTTATACCGTGTACCTTAAACCTTATACCTTGTTATTAATCATTTCCCTCACTTTTACCGGGTTTGCCTTGCCCTTTGTCTTTTTCATAACCTGACCTACCAGAAAATCTATGGGTTTTGTCTCTCCTGATTTTATCTGTTCAATGACATTGGGGTTTTCATTGAGAACCTCATCAAGGATCTTTTCAAGTTCCGAATCGTCCGAAAGGGGTTTAAGGCCTTTTGTTTTAATTATTTCATCAGGATTTGAGCCTGTTTTAAACATCTCTTCAATAACCGCTTTTCCTATTGATTCGGTTATTTCTCCCTTTGATATAAGATCGATCAGTCTGGAAAGGTCTTTAGGTTTTATGGGGCATTCCTTTATGCTCATAGATGATTCGTTAAGCAGCCTGAAAAGCTCTTTTATTATCCAGTTGCTCAGTTTTTTTACATCACTGCAGGCAAGGGCGCATTCACTGAAGTAACCGGATGTCTCCCTGTCCCTGGTGATTATAAGGGCGTCCTGTTTCGGAATGCGGTATTTTTCAATTATTCTGTTCAGTTGCTGATTGGGAAGATCCGGCAGGCTTTCAGCCATTTCTTTAATAAATTCCTCTTCAAGTTCAACATCAAGCAGATCAGGATCAGGAAAATATCTGTAGTCAGGCGCATCCTCTTTACTCCTCATGGGGAGGGTGATCTTCTTTGTTTCGTCAAAAAGCCTGGTCTCCTGCTCTATCCTGCCGCCTGATTCAAGAATCTCTTTCTGCCTGCGAATCTCATATTCCAGGGCCTCCAGAATAAATCTGAATGAAGACATATTTTTAATTTCAGCCCTGTCTCCGAACTTATCCGATCCTTCTGGCCGAATGGAGATATTGACATCGCATCTAAGCTGACCGCGCTCCATCATACACTCGCTTATTCCGATGTACATGATTATCTGTTTCAGCTTTTCAAGGTAATCTTTTGCCTCCCTGAGGGATCTCATGGGGTTTCTTTCGTGGTCGGTTACTA
>CAZJOB010000150.1:0-8297 GCA_964547435.1 uncultured Desulfatiglans sp.
AATTCATGGTGTTTTCGTAATAAATTGTTTTTATGCCAAAAATACCATGCTATGAGTGATAAAGTTGCTTTTGACTTCCTTGGAAGTCCCAAAACCGTCATTCCCGCGCAGGCGGGAATCCATAAGTACTTGAAAACACTGGATTCCCGCCTTCGCGGGAATGACGAAAAAAACAAAAATCTGACTTTTTACGTGTTCATCAATATTGATGAGGGTCATTTATGATACCTATTCGAGACACGATTCAATCGAAAAACTACCCCGTAGTGAATAATGTCCTGATTGCGGTCAATGTGCTGGTTTTTCTGATTCAACTGGCGCAGGGAAGCGGTTTCAACCAGTTCATAATTAAATACGGGCTTGTTCCCGCCCGCTATTCAGTTCCTGAGATCCGAACCTATTTCAGTTTTTTTGATCAGGCCCTGGCCCTGCTTACCTTTATGTTTCTTCATGGAGGATTCTGGCACCTGCTTGGGAACATGTGGTCCCTCTATATTTTCGGCGACAATATAGAAGACAGGCTGGGGCATGCCAAATACCTGATATTTTATATCATGTGCGGTCTGGCATCCGGGCTTTTTCATATGCTGCTTAATTACCATTCCCGAATACCCACCATAGGCGCGAGCGGCGCCATAGCGGGAGTTATGGGCGCGTATCTTGTTTCATATCCCCATTCAAAAATACTTACTCTGATTCCATTATTTTTTATCCCTTACTTTGTGGAGATACCGGCCTTCTTTTTTCTGGGGATATGGTTTCTCCTTCAATTTCTTAACGCGGCCGGATCTTCGGCTTCCGGCGGAGGCATAGCCTGGTGGGCCCATATCGGCGGTTTTCTGGCAGGAATCCTGTTGCTGAAGTTATTTTTAAGGGTCCCTGAGACAGGCATCAGTCACAGATTGAGGAATATCACCTCAAAAACCGGAACAAAACGGCTTCAGATGGTCCGCACATACGGCGCCCCTGATGATCCTGACCTTAAGGGCGATATCACTGTCTCTCCGATGGAGGCCAGATTCGGCACTCAAAAACTGATTAATATTCCATGGGGTTTTCAGCAAAGGATGTTTCGTGTGACAGTCCCGTCGGGTGTTAATGAAGGAACATTGCTTAGGCTCAGAGGCATGGGCAGAATGATGCCAGGCAACAGAAGAGGGGACCTTTTTCTAAGGGTTCTTATCAGTAATCAGGCGTGATACAATTATATAAAATTCGGTTGACAGTAACTCGAAAAGAGAGATATATCTTTCTGTCAGACATGACAATTATATTTCTGCCAAATAAAGGAAAAAAATGACTCGAAAAAAGGAAACAGACAGTTATTCCAGGGCGGGTGTTGACATTGAAGCCGGTAACAGGTTTGTCCGTCTCATAAAACCTCTGGTGAGCAAGACATTCAAATCAGGTGTGATGACGGATATAGGAGGCTTTGCCGGTCTTTTTTCTTTGAATACACAGGATATGAAAAATCCCGTGCTGGTTTCATCGACCGACGGTGTCGGCACCAAGCTGAAAATAGCGTTCATGATGGACAAGCACGATACAATAGGCATCGATCTTGTTGCCATGTGTGTAAATGATATCATTGTCCAGGGGGCCTTGCCCCTGTTTATGCTGGATTATATAGCAATGGGTAAGCTCAATGTTGATAAGGCCGTTGAGATAGTAAAGGGAATAGCCGAAGGCTGTAAGGATGCCAACTGTTCACTCATTGGAGGAGAAACAGCGGAAATGCCCGGATTTTACGGCCAGGATGAATATGACCTGGCCGGGTTTGTGGTCGGCTTAGTGGAAAATGAACGTCTTATTGAAGGGTCAGAGATAGCCTTCGGCCATCAGCTTATAGGCATCGGTTCCAGTGGAATTCATAGCAATGGCTATTCACTGGTCAGAAAGATATTCTTTGAAGATCTTAAAATGTCTGTGAATGATTATGTAGATGATTTCGGTCATACTCTTGGAGAGGAACTCCTTTTACCCACACGAATATATGTAAGGACCATTATCAATCTTATAAGAGAATGCAGTATATACGGGATCTGCCACATCACAGGAGGAGGGCTTATAGACAATATTCCGCGAATCCTGCCGAAACAGTGCAAGGTTGTAATCGACACCTCGACATGGGAACCTCAACCTGTATTTGGCTATATGAAGAAGGCCGGGAAATTGTCTGAACGGGACATGCTGAGAACCTTTAACAACGGCCTGGGGCTTGTGATAGTCGTAAGCGAGCAGGATTGCGCTGAGGTCCTGTCCAGATTAAAGGCAATGGGCGAGAATGCCTACCATATAGGCAGGGTGGAGGCAAGAGAGAAAAAGGATGAACCGATTCAATTTATTGGCCTGGAATAGGGTGAAAACATGTTCGGTTTAGGACCAACAGAATTAATAGTCATCGCGGTTATACTGATCTTTATTTTCGGGGCAAGAAGGATACCTGAAATTGGAAAAGGGATTGGCGGCGCCATCAGGGAATTCAGGAATATAAAAAAAGAATTGCGCAGTACAGACGAAGAAGGAGATGAGGATGAGCCGGTTAAGAAAAACAAGGAAAAAAAACCGGGCCTGATCGAGGAAAAAATAAAAAAAAAAGTAATTGATAATGTGCCGGTTATCAAAAAGGCCGTACAGATTAATGACAAGGTTAAAAAGATTCAGGATATTATCAAATAGATGTACAAAGGGAAACCGGATATCTGGCGCTAGCTTGTTTCTATCTAATCATTCAGTATTGCTATAAATTTATTCCATTTCATTCCAAATTCTTTTAAAGGCATGCTGTCCAGGGTCCTGATCTCAAGGGAGGGCCCTTTGATATTGAGACGAATGTCGGTGAATATGGTTGTCAGATGATACATAAAAGCATCGAAGGAGAGGTCTCTCGTCAGATAAAAGGGCATGTTCTCACCAATATGATCTGCTTCGAGGGCGTGATTTATTATTTTACTCAATGCCTGTTCAGGAGTATTCGTATCTTCAAGCAGGAAAGGCATGCCGCAACGACATGAATCAGTGTTATCCCATATGTCGCGGCGCTCTTCACTCATTCTAAAATCTTCCATTAATGAGATTTTTATGAATGAAGAATATAGACCCGGAATTTCATTTATACTGTTAATGCCTGCATGCAGATGTATGGAGGCCGTTCCTTTCATCATCTCAAGCCCCCTGGCGCCGCATAAGGCAAGCCTGTTATGAAGATTGATATACCTCTCAGCATCAAGACACAGGGGTGAGTCCTTACGGCCCGGCATGAAACCTGTGGCGATATACTCTATATTTAATTCATTCAATATTGCCAGGTTTGTATTTTCCATCAGGGCCAGACAATCCTGAAATCTCTCCTTTTCATCGGCCTGAAGCACCATGCTCTGATATTCGATCTGTCCTCCCGGTTCAAAACTGATGTGCATTCCCGATTTATGTGAAAAATCTCCATTTTTTGCCTTGAATCCCGCGGCAGGTAAAAAATGATATATCTTTTTCATGATTTCAGGATCAAGCGGCCTGGTTGATTGAAATTCATATTCAAACCCATAGGTGCTTGCGCCTTCGGTTATTCTGGACTTCAGCAGATCCAGAAGCATTTTCGTATACACTGATTCGAGTTCCTGCCGGTTTTTATAATTTTGCATTTTAATTGTGATCTTTAAATTGTTTTAGTAAAACCATTTTTTCCTAAAAGAAAAGGTCGTACCATATAGTAAAAATGATTATCCCGAATACCCTGTCAGCTTCAGAAATCAGGGTATCGGGTCCGACTGATTCGGAGGATATCATGTTCAGATGTCTTTTTAGCACATTATAATCCAGAATTCCCTGTTTTTTAATCATGTCGCCGAAAAGCACCTCTCTTACGGGCTCGGGAAGCAAAGAGGGCTTTGAAAGCCAGTCAGCAAGAGGAATGGTAAAAGGCTGTTTTTTTCGAAAGGCTGTTTCATAGTCCAGTACCGAATATCTGCTGAAGGCGCTGCTGCATATAAACTTTTCCTTGTAATTTTCAGGATTTACCTTGAAATTAACAGGCAGGCTGGCGGCAAATTCCGCCAGCCTGTAGTCCAGAAAAGGAGTTCTTGTCTCCAGTGAGTGTCTCATGGAAAGTTTATCAAGCCGCAGTATGACATAGTCCGGCAGTCTGGCCCTGGTTTCCATTGCTATTGCGGCATTCAGCGGATGTTCGTTTCCCGTGAGAAAGGGGATCGCGTCCTGAGGAAAACAGACCTCGTTAATATTCATCCCTGTGAGCATTTTCAATTCATCCACGCTGAAAAGCAATTCGCTCTGTATATATCTTTTTACAGGATCTGTTTCCCTTACTGAAATATATGAAGCAAGTTCAGGAAGAAGGTGTTTGAGTTCTTTCTTTTTTGAAGATGAAAGGCCGTGATAATTATGTACAGCCATTTCAAGAAGAAATTTCCTGTATCCTGCGAATAATTCATCCGCGCCTTCTCCTGTGAGGACAACTTTTACCTCATTGCCCGCCATTTCACATAACTGATCCGTAGGGATGATTGTTCCGAGCGATATCGGCTCTTCAATGGACCTGACAATGGAGGGCAGTTCATTGAGGGATTCGATTCCGCATTGTCTTGTATAAAGTCCGGTATTTTTAAACCTCTTCCTGTTTATTTCCATAAACCTTCTGATGAGGGGCAGCTCATTATATTTTTTTTCAGAAAAGGATATTGAAAACAGCCTGATATCCGGTTTATGAAGGGCTGCCAGGGATGAGACTGCCGATGAATCAATGCCGCCGCTGACAAGTGCGCCCACTTCCACGTCGGAACGCATCCTTATCCTTACCGCGTCTTCAAAGAGTTCCATAAATTTCTGAGAGGCGGAATCGATGTCCATATCAGGATCAATACAGTCCAGGTTGTATTCCCAGTACCTTGTGATGTGGTATCTTCCGGTATTCAGGTCATATTCGAGGTATGAGCCCGGAGGAAGCCGTCTGATACCATGAAACATGGTCTCAGAACCCGGTACATAGCGGTAGGTGAAAAAGATTGCGAGGGCAGGATTATTTAGCTTCACAGGGTGTGAACTGCCTGAAAGCAGGGGTTTGATTTCTGATGAAAAAAAGAAATTGTTTTCCCATTCACAGTAATAGAGGGGCTTTATTCCGAATCTGTCTCTGAAAAGGATAATCTTTCCATTTTTCGCGTCAAAGATAGCCCCCGCATACATCCCGTTTAGTTTATTCAGAAAACAGAGGCCATACTTTCTGTAGAGATGAAGTGCTACCTCAATATCCCCTTTGGTTTTGAATCTGCTTTGAGAAACAAACGATTTCAGTTCAATATAATTATACACCTGTCCGTTGCATATGATGGCTGATTTATCCTCATCGGAAAATACAGGCTGCATTCCGGTCTCAAGATCCAGTATGGAAAGACGTCTGAATCCAAAACCTATATTTGTGCGGTTATATGAAAATATTTCTTCCCTGTTATCGTCAGGACCACGGTGTTTCAAAAGGCATCCCATGCCTTTAAGCCGTCGCAGAATTTCCTTATCATCTAATGAACCGGAGATAATGCCGTTTATACCGCACATATCTATTCAGAACCTTTCAATATTTTCTTTCATATCTAAATATAGATTAAATATTGTTATGTCAATTTTTTGATAGGGAAAGATGCCTGCATTCGATGCGCTTTTAATGGTTGCTTTTTCCCAGCCAGTAAATAAGCTTTTCTTTCATTTCCTGCGCATCTATCGGTTTCGGAAGGTAGTCATCCATCCCCGATTCTATGCATTTTTCCCTGTCTCCCTTCATGGCGTGCGCGGTCATGGCGATAACAGGGACGTTATGATTCAGGATTTTTGAAGCAGGGTCGCGAATTATTTTTGTTGCCTCAAAGCCGTCCATTTCAGGCATCTGAACATCCATCAGGACTATGTCATACACTCTTTTTTCAAGGGTATTAAGGACCTCTCTGCCATTTGAAACCGCATCGGCATTATAACCGAATTTTTCCAGCAGCTTTAAGGCGAGCTTCTGGTTGACTGCATTGTCTTCTGCGAGGAGTACGCGGATATTCTGTTTTTCGGATTCCCTTATAGTATGCTTTGTTACAAAGACCTGTTCCTGAATTTCTTTATCGTCCGGTTTTCTGGCGCCCATAAGGGTGTTAAGGCATTTTAGAAGCTGGGAACTCTTCAGCGGCCTGGAAAGGTAGGCGGAAAAACCGATATTCCTTGCTTTACCCGCATCGCCTCTTAGTCCGAAGGATGTAATCATAACCAGAACAACATTCCCTGTTTGTATTGAGGACTTGATTTTAATCCCCAACTCTTCGCCGCTCATATCATCATCCAACATCTGGTCAATTATACAGATATCAAAGGGCTTTTTCTTATGCGCTGCAGCGGATAGTTTTTCAAGTGCGTCAGATCCGTTGGATGCCTCATCAAATTCGCATCCCCATGAAGAAATATTGGCGCCTATAAATTCTCTGCTTATACTGTTTCTGTCAACAATAAGGACCTTTTTTCCGGCGATGGAATCACGGGCCGCAGGGAATATTCTTTTATTACACTGTCTTTTAAAACATGCAGTAAACCAGAACTCGGAACCCTCTCCATAAACGCTGTTCACGCCGATTTCTCCGCCCATCTTAAGGGCGAGCTGTTTTGAGATGGCAAGTCCGAGACCGGTTCCGCCGAACCTTCGCGTGGTAGAGGAATCCACCTGTGAAAACGAATCAAAGAGCAGACCCAGGTTTTCCTCCTTGATTCCGATACCCGTGTCCTTTATCGCGGTATGGATAACGACCTGGTTGTTCAAATCTTTTTTAAGGGTGATCCTGATTGTTACTCCGCCTTTTTCCGTGAATTTAATCGCGTTACCCACGAGATTGGTTATTATCTGACGTAATCTCCCGGGATCCCCAATCAGGTGTGAAGGCACATCAGGATGAATAATGCATCCGAAATCAATAGATTTCTCATCAGCCTTTTGAGCCATCATATCGGTGATGCTCTCTATTGTTGTTCTGAGATCGAAATCAATCTCCTCCAGATCCAGTCTGCCGGCTTCAATCTTTGAAAAATCAAGTATATCATTTATAAGATTGAGAAGTGAGTTGGCGCTGAAAGCAACAATCCCGGCCAATTCCTCCTGCTCTTCGTTCAGACCGGCATCCAGCAGAAGACCTGTCATGCCGATAATAGCATTCATTGGCGTTCGAATTTCATGGCTCATATTGGCAAGAAATTTACTCTTTGCCTCATTTACCGCTTCTGCCTTTTCCTTTGCCTCCCGCAGTTCTTCTTCCGAACGTTTTCTTTCTGTAATATCTTCGACTATTCCCACATATCTGACGCCATTGTCGGAAAAAACAGGAGATGACTGAATGTGAATCCACCTGATTTTATTAGTGTTTTTTATTACCCTGCATTCTGCGGCGCAACTGGATGCGTTTTTTAACGAATTATGCCACTGCGCCGAGAAACTGTTTCTGTCATCGGGATGCAGATATTTAAGCCAGTCAACAGTCAGGCTTTCCATAAGAGAAAGGTCGAAGATATTCTGCCATCGTGTGTTGGTGTAAATGAGATATCCCTTTTCGTCGGTCTCAAACACCCCTGCAGGCAGGGCCTCGGAAATAAGACGAAACCGTTCTTCACTCTCTTTCAATGCGGTTTCAATGTTTTTTTCAGTAATCATGAATTCTGATCTTTTTAAGCTCTATTAAGTATGTTTCATAATAAACAGACGCATGAATGGATTTATGCAGGAAATATGCCATAAAGTTGAAAAATCGTTTAAAATAAACGGGACACACACACTGGTAAAGTGTTTGAAATTAAAGCAATATCTATTGTCTTGACTTTTTGTCGTTGATGATAAATAAACGATTCATTCGATTTATGAATCTGAAAAGGTGTCATATTGAAACTGCATGAATATCAGGCTAAAGAGATATTTAAAAACTTCGGTATACCGGCGCCTGAAGGAATTCTGATAACAAAGGCTGATGATGTCCCTGGGGCATTGAATTCAATAAAAGGCCCTCCATGGGTCATCAAGGCCCAGATTCACGCGGGCGGACGTGGAAAAGCCGGTGGCGTAAAGATTATAAACACCTTGAAAGAAGCTGTTTCAGCGGTGAAGGATATTCTTGGCCGGCCGCTTGTCACAAAACAGACAGGCCCCGAAGGCAGAGAAGTCAATCAGGTGCTCATCGAGGAGAGGGTTGCGATAGACAGGGAGTTATATATCGCAATAACCATCGACAGAGAACATGCAAGGCCGGTTATTGTTTTCAGCCAAACAGGAG
>CAZJOB010000151.1:0-8256 GCA_964547435.1 uncultured Desulfatiglans sp.
CTCCGAATGGAGTAAAAATGACTTATACCGGCATTTATTCGACCGGAAGGCCTTATAAGGGAAAGGGAGTGTAAGCGGACAGGTCTTAAAAATGGACTTAATAGCAGGGCTTGGCAATCCGGGAATCAGATACAGGTACACAAGGCATAACATTGGTTTTCAGGTTATAGGTCATTTTTGCAGGGAACTGGGAGTCCGTCTTGCAGACCGGCGTTTTTATTCCAGGAATATCCTTACGAGATTAGGGACAAAAGAGATAATCCTGCTCCGGCCCATGACATTTATGAATCTGAGCGGAAAATCAGTCAGCGCGTGCGCTGATTTTTATGGCATAGATTCCAGCCGCATCCTTATTATTCATGATGATCTGGATCTTCCGGCAGGAAGAATAAAGATTGTAAAACATGGGGGATCCGGCGGACACAGGGGAGTGCAGTCTATTTCCGATTATCTGGGTAACAGACCTTTCCCCCGCATAAAGATAGGTATAGGGCGTCCTCAATGCGGAGAAGTCATTGAAGATTATGTTCTTTCACCTTTTTACAGGGACCAGAAACAGGCTGTAAAAAAGATAATGGAAATCTCCGTCAAGGCCTGTATGTTATTTGTAAATGAGGGAATCGAATCAGCGATGAACCATATTAATTCTAAAAATCAGGGATTAAAGGAGGGAAAAGGATAATGCAGGGACTAACAATTGGTGCCCCATTTCTGGGGATTTTAAGTCTGGTAATAGCGTTTTTTATCTATCTGTATGTAAAAAAACAGCCCAATGGATCGGCCAAGATGCAGGAACTTGAAGGGATGATCCATGATGGCGCTATGGCGTTTTTAAAGAGGGAATATTCCATTCTGATCATTTTTATCGTAGCGGTATTCCTGCTCCTGGGATTTTTTCTTGGTGAATGGAACACACCCATAGCCTTTGTGACAGGGGCATTGTGCTCCATGCTCGCGGGTTATTCCGGAATGACCGCAGCAACACGCGGAAATTCACGAACAGCCGAGGCCGCGAATAAATTCGGCCAGGCAAAGGCCCTTAATGTTTCATACTTCTCCGGATCTGTCATGGGTCTGGCAGTCGCGGGACTTGGTCTTGTGGGGGTCGGTTTCTGGTTCTGGAAATTTGGAGGAGATCCTGAAACTGCCAAGTATATCAACGGTTTTGCAATGGGCGCAAGTTCCATAGCTCTTTTTGCACGTGTCGGCGGCGGCATCTACACAAAGGCCGCGGATGTCGGAGCTGATCTGGTAGGGAAAGTGGAAGCCGGAATCCCCGAAGATGATCCCAGAAATCCCGGAGTTATTGCCGACAATGTTGGTGATAATGTAGGCGATATCGCCGGTATGGGAGCTGATATATTTGAATCATTTGTGGGGTCTGTTATCGCGACCATAGCCATAGGCGCCACATTGGCCGTCACTCCTGAGTTTCTGTCGCAATTCCCGGTACTTAATGGTCTGGAAGCACGGACTATCAATCTCATGTACATGGCAATGCCGGTCCTGGTTATAATGGCAGGTCTTTTAAGCTCATTTGTAGGGGTCTTTTCAATCAAGATCTTTCAGAAGGGCAACCCGGCCGGAGCGCTGAGATATACAACCTTTGTGGCTGCCGCTGTATTTGTAATACTTTCGGCAGTAATTACCCATTTCATGAGAATGCCATGGGGCGTCTTCTGGGCAATTTTTTCAGGCCTTGTATGCGGAATCGTAATCGGTCTTCTTGCTGAGTACTATACATCAGGCGCTCCGATCAGAAGGCTCGCAGATCAGTCAAAAACCGGGTCAGCCACGGTAATCATAGCAGGACTGGCTTTAGGCATGCAGTCCACATACCTCCCGATACTGGGTATATGCGTCGCGACCTTTGTCGGCTTTCAGACAGCCGGCATATATGGAATAGGTCTTTCCGCTGTCGGAATGCTTGCCACAGTTGGCGCTACCATGACCGTTGACGCCTATGGCCCTATTGCGGATAATGCCGGGGGCATCTCCGAAATGTCCGGACTTGGCCCGGAGACCAGAAAAATTACCGACAGCCTTGACGCGCTGGGAAACACCACCGCGGCAATAGGAAAGGGTTTTGCCATAGGTTCCGCGGCATTGACCGCCCTTGCCCTTTTTGTGGCATTCACACAGGCCGCCGGGATTGACATTATTGATATAAAAAATCCTCTCGTGGTTATCGGATGTTTTATCGGTGCGATGGTGCCCATGGTATGCGCCGCGTTAACCATGACATCTGTCGGAAAAGCGGCATTCAGTATAGTAGAAGAGATAAGAAGACAGTTCAGGGAAATACCCGGGCTGCTTGAAGGCAGGGAAGGCGTGAAACCTGAGCCCAAGACCTGTGTTTCCATCGCGACAAACGCCGCTCTGAAGGAGATGGTTGCTCCCGGACTTGTGGCCATATTAACCCCTGTGGCGGTTGGGTTCCTTCTCGGGAAGGAGACACTGGGCGGAATGCTTCTTGGAGCCACGGTCATGGGCGCTTTTCTTGCGCTGTTTATGGCCAATGCCGGAGGCGCCTGGGATAACGCGAAAAAATATATTGAGGAAGGCCATCTGGGAGGGAAAGGTTCCGATAACCACAAGGCCGCAGTAGTCGGCGACACAGTCGGCGACCCGTTTAAAGACACCTCGGGTCCTGCCATGAATATACTTATTAAACTTATGTCTGTTGTCTCTCTGGTTATCGCGCCCATTCTTCCGGCAATCGGACATATATTTAATCTATTTTAACTGAAAAGAACACAAGTTCAATATCCCCGTCTTCCCTTCCGGGAAACGGGGATATTGATTTTTCCTTATGTGGTTTATAAAAAAATCTTAATCTCGACAAATGTATAAATCTATGTTAGCATATCGCAATTGTAAAAAGAAGATCTTGAATTTGATATTGTTAGAGGGAGCATTTAATACATGTTTAAAAAAGGTGATTTGGCGGTTTACCCCGCTCATGGAGTAGGTATTATTGAGACCATTGAAAGCCAGGAAATATCAGGATGCCGTCAGGATTTCTATCATATAAGGATACTTGACAATAACATGAAGATTTTGGTCCCCACTCAAAATGTGGATAATGTAGGCCTGAGAGAGATAATCGGCAGAAAAGAGGTGTCCAAGCTGTATTCCATTTTAAGGAAGAGAGACGGAGCTGTCGACAACCAGACATGGAATAGAAGATACCGGGAGTATATGGATAAAATAAAGACAGGTTCCGCATTCGAGGTCGCTGAAGTATATCGTGACCTTTTAATGCTCAAGGAAGAGAAGGACCTTTCTTTCGGTGAAAGGAAGATGCTTGATACAGCCAGAAGCCTTCTGGTAAAGGAAATATCACTTGCTAAAAAGGTCGAAGAAAAACAGATAGAAGATGATCTTGACAAGATGTTTCCGGCAACCAGTGTTCAATAATCCTGATTTTAAAAAACAACAGTGACTAATGAATCAAGCAGGGAAGTTCATTTCCTTGCACTGGAAGAAGATAAAGACACACGGGTTGACACGTTTCTGGCAAAGCGTGAATCAGGCCTTACAAGGTCAAGAATCCAGGGCCTTATCAGGGAAGGCAATATTAAAATCAACAGCCTTCCGGTAAAGGCAAGCTATAGACTTAAAACAGGAGATGAAATAGAACTCCTTGTACCTCCTTCTATACCATATGCACTGGAACCTGAACCGGTAGAATTAATCTATATTTATGAAGACTCGTCATTAATTGTCTTAAATAAGCCTCCTGGCATAGTAATTCATCCGGCGCCGGGGCATAAAATAGGAACCCTTGTTCACGGCCTCCTTTATCACTGTAGTGATCTTTCAGGCATAGGCGGGGTATTAAGACCGGGTATTGTTCATCGTCTGGATAAAGATACTTCAGGCCTTCTTGTAGTGGCCAAGAATGACCATGCCCACAATCATCTGAGCAGACAGTTCAAGGAGGGAATGGTCAATAAAAGATATATAACCCTGGTTCACGGTATTATGAAAACCGATCATGGCAAGATAGACCTCCCCATTTCCCGTAATCCAAAAAAAAGAAAGGAAATGGCGGTTTCCGGGCCGAATGGAAAAAATGCCCTGACATTATGGAAAAAGATCGATGAGATAGGAGGTATGTTCTCATTATTGTCGGTTGTCATCAAGACAGGCAGGACACATCAGATCAGGGTGCATATGTCATATATCGGGCACCCAGTGGTAGGGGACAAGGTCTACGGATATAAGATGTCATGGTGGAAAAAACACTGCCCAACGGCAACAGGCATGCTGCCGGATATAAAGAGGCAGATCCTGCACTCGGAACACCTGGGTTTTACACATCCCGATTCAAAGGAGTACTGTGAATTCAAAGCGCCTGTGCCTCAGGATATTAATAATGTGATAAACGGGTTAAAATCCCTTTTTATATAGATTGATATTGACATTGACGGATTTTATTAATATATGAATATAACTTCTTACCTTTCGGAGGATTCAGTATATTCCGGATATTATAAGATATTTCACGGGAACTCTGCTTTAATGCCTTATTAAATTCATCTAAAAGGAATCCAGGAACCGGACTGATAATCTCCTTAAGTCATATTTTCAAGGTTTACAGATCAATAAGCCCTATGAAGAAAAGAATTCCGACTAAATGTGTAAGAAAAATAGATATTTTACAGATCGATTAAGAATGGAGATTTAAATATGAATCTTGTTGAATTAAAAAAGATGAAAATCAGTGAATTGACCACAATGGCGAAAGATTTTGATATCGAAGGCGCCACGGGCATGCCCAAGCAGGAGCTTATTTTTACCCTTCTCCAGGCCCATTCAGAAAAAAACGGCCTGATTTATGGAGAAGGCGTGCTGGAGACCCTGCCTGACGGATTCGGTTTTTTAAGAGCGCCCGATGCCAACTATCTGCCCGGACCAGACGATATATATATATCGCCTTCGCAGATACGGCGTTTCAATCTCAGAACCGGTGATACGGTCACAGGCCAGATACGTCCTCCAAAGGATTCCGAAAGGTATTTTGCCCTTTTGAAAGTTGAACAGGTCAACCATGAGGATCCTGAAATAGCGAGAGAGAAGATACTCTTTGATAACCTAACACCCCTCTACCCCAACGAAAGAATAACCCTTGAGACCACATCCGACAATTTCTCCTCCAGAATTATGGACATGCTTACACCGGTAGGAAAAGGTCAGAGAGGGCTCATTGTCGCTCCACCAAGAACAGGAAAGACCATGCTTCTTCAGAACATAGCCAACAGTGTAACTGCCAATGACAAGAGCATACACAAGATAGTCCTTCTGATAGATGAAAGGCCGGAAGAAGTCACGGACATGCAGAGGTCGGTTGACGCCGAAGTAATAAGCTCCACCTTTGATGAACCGCAGCAGAGACATGTTCAGGTTGCTGAAATGGTCATTGAAAAGGCAAAGAGACTGGTGGAACATAAGCGTGACGTGCTGATTCTTCTGGACAGCATAACCAGGCTGGCACGCGCCTATAACGCGACAGTGCCTCCGAGCGGAAAGATACTCTCCGGAGGTCTGGACTCCAATGCCCTTCATAAGCCCAAAAGATTTTTCGGCGCTGCCAGAAATATTGAAGAGGGCGGAAGCCTTACCATAATAGCCACCGCCCTTGTGGATACGGGAAGCCGAATGGATGAAGTGATATTTGAAGAATTCAAGGGAACAGGCAACATGGAAATCATCCTGGACCGCAAACTGACGGAGAGAAGGATATTCCCGAGCATTGATATCAACAGATCAGGAACGAGAAAAGAGGAACTCCTTCTCAAACAGGCTGACCTCAACCGAATCTGGATACTCAGAAATCTCCTGGCCCCCCTCACACAGGTGGACAGTATGGAATTTTTACTGGACAAAATCAAAGGAACAAAGAATAATACAGCTTTTCTAAAATCAATGAGTCAATAAGAGAGGAATGAAAATGAAAAAAGAGATACATCCCGAATACAACAAAGCCCTTGTGCACTGCGCGTGCGGTCATGAATTTGAAACAGGTTCGACACTCAAGGAGATCAAGGTCGAAATCTGCTCCCAGTGTCACCCCTTCTTTACCGGCAAGCAGAAACTGGTAGACACTGCCGGAAGAGTTGAAAGATTCAAGAACAAATACGCGAAATTTGATCAGGATAAGGCCGCCTCTTCCGGGAAAAAGGGGAAAAACTGAAATACCTCCATCCCGGAAAATGTTTAATAACAGTTTAATGGAATGCCGGCAATATCAGCATTCCATTTTTCTTTATTCCATGAATATCATAAAAAAACACCGGTTGCCGTGAGATTCAAATAATGTTCGAGAAAATCAGAGAAATAGAAGACCGTTTTCAACTGCTGGAGAGAGAGCTCTCAAGGCCGGATATCGTCAAGGATCAAAAGACATATCAAAAATACACAAAGGAACACAGCCATCTTTCTCCCATTGTCGGCGCGTTCAGGGAGTACAAGGCCCTTCAGGAAGAACTGGAAAATAACATCTCTCTTCTGCATGATCATGACCCGGAGATGAGAAAACTGGCCTATGAAGAGGCTGATTCCCTGAAATCCCGTCTGGCGGATATTGAAATCGATCTGAAAGTGCTTCTTCTGCCGAAAGATCCGAATGACGATAAAAATATAATTTTGGAGATCAGGGCGGGAACCGGAGGCGAAGAGGCCGCTCTGTTCGCGGCAGACCTGTTGAGAAGTTATATGAAATACGCCGAATTGAGGAGATGGAAAACAGATATTCTGAGCCAGAGCATTACAGGCATCGGCGGTTTCAAGGAGGTAATAGTGCTGATAGAAGGCCAGGATGTTTACAGCCGTCTCAAGTTTGAAAGCGGTGTACATCGGGTGCAGAGGGTTCCGGAGACAGAGGCCCAGGGCAGAATACACACATCGGCGATAACGGTCGCGGTGCTGCCTGAGGCCGAAGATGTGGATGTCGAGATCAATCAGGACGACCTTCGCATTGATACCTTCAGATCCTCGGGACGCGGAGGTCAGCACGTTAATGTTACGGATTCCGCCGTACGTATAACGCACATCCCATCCGGCCTGGTAGTCAGCAGTCAGGATGAAAGGTCTCAGCATAAGAACAAGGCCAAGGCAATGAAGGTCCTTCGTTCACGCCTGCTGGATATGCAGCAGAATGAACAGGATACCAGGATATCCGCTGAAAGAAAAAACATGGTCGGATCAGGAGACAGGAGCGAGAGGATTCGAACATATAATTTTCCTCAGGGCAGGGTAACTGACCATCGCATCGGCCTGACGCTCTATAAACTTGAAAATATCCTTCAGGGGGAACTGGATCTGCTGATAGATCCTCTTAATACCTACTTTCAGACAGAGGCGCTTAAAGGGGACATGTGAGTAGCAGAAGATGGATTATCAAGGATCTACTGGATACTGCGTCGGGATACCTTAAGGATAAGGGCATTGCAAGCCCCCGGCTCAACGCGGAGATACTCCTCGCGCACCAGCTTAAAACCGACAGGATGCGTCTGTATATCGAGTTTGACAGTCCTCTTGGCGAAAGCGACATAACATCCTATCGTTCATTGATAAAGCGGCTTCTCAATAGAGAGCCCGTCCAGTATATTACAGGCAGACAGGAATTCTGGTCCATTGATTTCACGGTTAACCCGAATGTCCTGATCCCCAGGCCTGAGACCGAAATACTGGTGGAACAGGCACTGAAACTTATTTCCAAAGACAATACCGGTGATGAAGAGACTGTTATTCTGGATCTTGGAACAGGAAGCGGTGCTATAGCCGTATCAATCGCACATGAAGTCCCGAATGCCCGGGTCTGGGCCAGTGATCTGTCAAAAGGCGCTCTGGATATCGCGTTAAATAACGCCATGCGACACGAAGTAAAAGAGAGGATAAGTTTTATTCAGGGGAACCTCTTTGAACCCTTCAAATCGAATTCCAATAAATTTAACATAATTATATCAAACCCCCCATATATCGCTTCCGGCGACTATGAAAACCTGACTCCTGAAATACGCGATCATGAACCGCGAATGGCCTTGCATGGCGGTGATGACGGGTTATTCTACATAAAAAGGATCATTGAAGAGGCACCCCATTACCTCAGGCCAGGCGGATGGCTGCTGATAGAGATGGATCCCGGACAGACTGAACCGGCCCTTCGAATAACCGGGGATATTCACTCCTATGACGTGAAAAAAACAGTCAAGGATTACAGCCATAAAGACAGGATCCTGATGGTCCGAA